>NZ_JBALMG010000003.1:88518-112951 GCF_036963225.1 Bacillus sp. JJ783
TATCGCCGATTGGTCCAGTGTTACCGATCGGTCCAGTAGCACCAGTCGGCCCAGTGTTGCCAGTCGGTCCAGTGGCACCAGTCGGTCCGGTAGTACCAGATGGCCCAGTCGGTTCAGGTGTCAAAGAAAATTGTGGAAATGCAGAGTCAGATGTGCTGGAAGATAAAGAGTCAACTGGATTTAAGCTGTTTGAATCATTGTGATTGGACATCAATTCACCTCCGTAAATCTCTCGTTATATAATAGGTGAAAATTAATGAGAAAATGACATAGATATTTGTATGCTTGAAAAGAAACTTTAATTATATGGAACAATATAAAAAAATGGAAAGTTTTGTGTGCATATAACATATGATTGAGATGGAACAGAGTAAGTATATGGAACATTATAAAGATGTACTATCTCCATCATAAGGGAGAGATGCATAATGAAAGGGATTATTTTAGCGGGCGGAACTGGATCGAGACTATATCCAATAACGAAAGTAACGAATAAACATCTACTTCCCGTTGGGCGGTATCCGATGATTTATCATGCAGTATATAAACTGAAACAATGTGAGATTACAGATATTATGATTATTACAGGTAAAGAGCATATGGGAGATGTTGTTAGCTTTTTAGGAAGTGGTCACGAATTTGGTGTGTCCTTTACGTATCGTGTGCAAGATAAGGCAGGCGGAATTGCGCAAGCGTTAGGGCTTTGTGAGGATTTCATCGGGAATAATCGTATGGTAGTTATATTAGGAGATAATATCTTTTCAGATGATATTCGTCCATATGTTGAAGAATTCACAAAGCAAAAAGAAGGTGCTAAAGTGCTGCTTCAATCTGTAGAAGATCCCGAAAGATTTGGTGTGGCACATATTCAAAACCGAAAAATAATTGAAATTGAAGAAAAGCCGAAGAAACCGAAAAGTTCTTATGCTGTTACGGGAATTTATTTGTATGATTCGAAAGTCTTTTCTTATATAAAAGAATTAAAACCTTCCGCAAGGGGAGAACTTGAAATTACGGATATAAATAATTGGTATTTAAAACGAGGGGTACTTACTTATAATGAAATGAGCGGCTGGTGGACGGATGCAGGAACTCATGCTTCTCTTCAAAGGGCGAATACGTTAGCGCGGGATATAAACTTTGGGAAACAGTTTAATGGAGAATAGGTGAGAATATGAAAGTTGTAGACACAAATTTTATCGATGCGAAATTGTTAGAACCGAAGTTATTTGAAGACGATCGAGGTTTCTTTATAGAAAGTTATAATAAGAGGGTGCTAGAAACATTAGGAATTACGGATTCATTTGTACAGGATAACGTATCTTATTCAGCTAAAGCGGGAACGATTCGAGGACTACACTTCCAGAAAAAAACGAAAGCACAAACGAAACTCATTCAAGTTGTTCAAGGGGCAATTTATGATGTTATCGTAGATTTAAGAAAAGATTCACCAACCTTTAAACAATGGAAAGGTTATATTTTAAGCGCGGATAATCACCGGCAATTATTAGTGCCAAAAGGATTTGCTCATGGTTTTTGTACGCTTGTACCTCATACAATTGTTATGTATAAAGTAGATGAGTATTATAGTGCTGAGCATGATTCAGGTTTGCTTTGGAAAGATAAAGAACTAGCAATTCCATGGCCGGTAACAAACCCTATTTTGTCTGATAAGGACCGCATATTACCAGTACTTCAAGAATATGAAGATAGTTTTTAAGTAGGAGAGTTGTTTATGAATATACTAGTAACAGGTGGAGCAGGATTTATTGGAAGTAATTTCATTCACTATATGTTAAAAAACTATGAAACATATAGAATTATTAATTACGATGCATTAACATATAGCGGGAATTTAAATAATGTAAAGTCAATTCAAGACAATCCTAACTATTCATTCATAAAGGGGAAAATCCAAAATGGAGAGCTGCTGGAGCATATTATTAATGAACGTGACGTGCAAATAATTGTAAATTTTGCAGCGGAATCACATGTGGATCGTAGCATTGAAAATCCTATTCCTTTTTATGATACGAATGTAATCGGGACAGTCACCTTATTAGAGTTAGTGAAAAAATATCCACATATTAAACTCGTGCAAGTATCAACAGATGAAGTGTACGGGTCTTTAGGGAAAACAGGGAAGTTTACCGAGGAAACCCCGTTAGCTCCAAATAGTCCATACTCTTCCAGTAAGGCGAGCGCTGACATGATAGCTTTATCTTATTATAAAACATATCAATTACCAGTCATAGTGACGCGTTGTTCCAATAACTATGGGCCGTATCAATATCCTGAGAAGTTAATTCCATTAATGGTTACGAATGCGCTGGAAGGAAAAAAACTACCGTTATATGGTGATGGATTAAATGTAAGAGATTGGTTACATGTAACGGATCATTGTAGCGCGATTGATGTTGTTTTGCATAAGGGGCGTTTAGGAGAAGTATATAATATAGGCGGAAATAACGAAAAAACAAATGTAGATGTTGTGGAACAAATTATTAATCTATTGGGAAAAACGAAAAAAGATATTGAATTTGTTACAGACCGTTTAGGTCACGATCGTCGTTATGCGATTGATGCACAAAAGATGAAGAATGAGTTTGATTGGGAACCGAAGTATACGTTTGAACAAGGGTTAAAAGAAACGGTGGAATGGTATGAAAACAATACGGAATGGTGGAGACGACTAAAAGAAAAGTAAGGGGCATGTAAATGAAAGAGCGGGTTATCATAACAGGAGCAAATGGTCAATTAGGAAAACAACTACAAGAAGAATTAAATCCTGAAGAATATGATATATATCCATTTGATAAAAGGTTACTAGATGTAACAAATATATCCCGAATTCAGCAAGTGGTACAAGAAATAAGGCCACATATAATCATTCATTGTGCAGCGTATACGAAGGTTGATCATGCTGAGAAAGAACAAGATCTTGCTTATTTAATAAATGCGATAGGAGCTCGAAATGTAGCGGTTTCTTCACAATTAGTAGGGGCTAAGTTAGTTTATATTAGTACCGATTATGTATTTCAAGGGGACAGACCGGATGGATATGATGAATTTCATAATCCAGCGCCGATAAATATATACGGGGCCTCTAAGTTTGCGGGGGAGCAGTTCGTTAAAGAGCTACATAATAAATATTTTATCGTTCGTACATCGTGGCTATATGGTAAGTATGGAAATAATTTTGTGAAAACGATGATGCGATTAGGAAAAGAAAGAGAAGAAATATCTGTTGTAGCGGATCAAATCGGCTCTCCTACGTATGTGGCGGATTTAAATATTATTATTAATAAGCTCATTCATACTTCTTTATACGGTACGTATCACGTATCAAATAGAGGCTCATGTTCTTGGTTTGAATTTGCTCAAAAAATATTTTTATATGCAAATATGAAAGTGAATGTATTACCTGTTTCAACCGAAGGATTCGGATCGGCGGCAGCGAGACCGAAATATTCTATCTTTCAACATAACATGCTACGATTAAATGGTTTTTTAGAAATGCCTTCTTGGGAAGAAGGATTAGAGCGTTTTTTTATAGAAACAAAGAGTCATTAACAAATTTAAGTTAATGACTTTTTTGTTTGCCTTTAAGAGGTTTTATGGTACTATTATTATAGTATCAGGTACTAATAACAAGTATAAGTATTTCTGGGAGGATATATCATGGAACTATTACAAGGGAAAACATTTGTTGTTATGGGCGTTGCGAACCAAAGAAGTATTGCATGGGGAATTGCTCGCTCTTTGCATAATGCAGGTGCAAAATTAATATTCACATTTGCAGGAGAACGTTTAGAAAGAAACGTTCGTGAATTAGCGGATACATTAGAAGGGCAAGAATCACTTGTATTACCTTGTGACGTAACGAATGATGAAGAACTTACAGCTTGCTTTGAAACGATTAAGCAAGAAGTTGGTACAATTCATGGTGTAGCACATTGTATTGCTTTTGCAAATCGTGACGATTTAAAAGGCGAATTTGTAGATACTTCTCGCGATGGATTTTTACTTGCACAAAATATTAGTGCATTCTCTTTAACAGCTGTAGCAAGAGAAGCGAAGAAAGTAATGACAGAAGGCGGAAATATTTTAACGTTAACATACCTTGGCGGCGAGCGTGTTGTGAAAAACTATAACGTTATGGGTGTTGCGAAAGCTTCATTAGAAGCTAGCGTGAAATATTTAGCGAATGATTTAGGACAACATGGCATTCGCGTTAACGCTATTTCTGCAGGACCAATTCGTACGTTATCTGCGAAAGGTGTAGGCGATTTTAACTCAATCTTAAGAGAAATCGAGGAGCGCGCACCACTTCGCCGCACAACAACTCCAGAAGAAGTTGGGGATACAGCAGTATTCTTATTCAGTGATTTAGCACGCGGAGTAACAGGTGAGAATATTCATGTTGATTCAGGATATCATATTTTAGGATAAATATGATATCGATTATAACTTTTTAAGGGCAGTCTCTATATAGTGAGACTGCCCTTTTGATGTTTTAGAGAAAGAAAGAATTTTAACGAAAGTTATTGCGTTAGGATGAATATAACTATAAGAGTACACGATTTATTCAACAGTAGAGGATAATCAGGCTTTTCCCTTTAGATTTAGTAAGTGTAAAGAGTCTTGGTGGACGTTAGTCTAAATTGTTCAATTAATAATTAAATAGGGAAAAATTCCTCGTTGATGAAAGATTCACTTTATGGAAGTGGGAGGGACGAGTGTGGAGAATAAAAATAAAGGCTCAACAGTTGGAAAACCGTTGCTATATATAACGCAAGTAAATTTAGAACTTGATACACTGAAAATAAAAAGAATTCTCCTTACAAACTTTGAAAATGATAATAGGCAGGAACAAGGTGATAGAGAGCAATCCAGTATAAGTAGTGCGGTGGAAGAAATGGTAATACAAAAAGAAGTTGAGAAAGTGGTAGAACAAAAAGAAATTGTGAACAAAGAGAAACAAGAGGAAGTGGAACAAATAGAAGTTGGAGAACAACGAAAGCAGGTGACGACAGTACCACATAATAAAGCATTTAAAGATATGAACAATGAAGAAAAAATTCATTTCTTATTAAACCGCCCTCATTACATTCCGAAAGTAAGATGTAGAATAAAAACAGCGACAGTCTCATATGTAGGATCTATTATTTCATATCGAAATGGTGTTGTATCAATTATGCCGCCAAATAGTATGAGAGATATTCGAGTATCTATAGAAGAGATAAAATCAATTGATATGGCTGTTTTTTAAATTATGTAAAGGTGGTAGATCAATTCTACCACCCCAATAGTTTTTTAGTTTACTTATTAAATAGTAACATCACGTAAGCACTGAATAGCGCAGAAACAGCTTAAGTCAACGGTAATACAAGTATTTGTACCGCGTAAAGTTGAAGTTGGTACATTTAAAAACGTACAAATTGGATTGTCACCAGGTTTAACAGGATCTCCGCCGATAGTTACAGTTAATACACGTAATACAGCACAGCTATCATCATCTACGCTCTCGACACGGAAAATCGGAGATGTACAGCTAGTAAGACTTCCTGATGGTGCAAATGCTTCAAAAACTTCTCCATTTTTTTTGTATAAAATAAAAGGACGTGTATTTGCTACTGATGAACTGCTGTGTGCTCCTAAAAATGGAATTTCGCAACCAGATCCGCATGTTGTAGTAGAACAATCTTGTAATTCATTGATAAATTTTACAACATCAGCTACGCAATGAGAAGAGCTATGGTGTTTATTTTCGTTACAACTCATTAATGTCACTCCTTATCTTCTTGTTTGTATTTACATTAATAAGATATTGGAGCGGAAGGGAATCGGTCACACTCTAAAGCGCTTTTTTTTTAAATAGGCTAAAGAAGGTAAGGGAAGGTGAAAGTATGCTATTTACAAGTTGGCTTTTATTTTTTATTTTCGCACTAGCTGCTTTTCGATTAACACGCCTTATCGTTTATGATAAAATTACTGGCTTTTTGCGAAGACCGTTTATTGAAGAATTAGAAATTACGGAATCTGACGGAAGTGTATCAACTTATACGAAGGTGAAAGGAAAAGGGCTCAGGAAGTGGATTGGAGAATTATTAAGTTGTTATTGGTGTACAGGTGTATGGGTTAGTGCTTTTTTATTAGTCTTATATAATTGGATTCAAATTGTTGCAGAGCCATTACTAGCAGTATTAGCTATTGCAGGAGCAGCAGCAATTATTGAAACAATTACAGGATATTTTATGGAAGAATAATAAATTTTCATGTTAGAGAAAGCGGAGTTTAAAAGGATGAGGGAACGGAAATAAGGAGTTGTTCATATAGTAAATAGACAGAATTGAGAGTAGAGGAGATGTTTGCTGTGAGCAATAATCCAAGGCCAAATTCATATGACCTTCAGCAGTGGTACTACCTACAGCAACAGCAACAAGAACAACAACAGGCATATCAAGAACAATTACAGCAACAAGGCTTTGTGAAGAAAAAGGGATGTAATTGTGGCAAGAAGAAAAATACAATAAAACAATATGAAGAATGAAACACTCATGTTAATGTGAGTGTTTTTCATTTAATAATTAAAAGTGGTATCTCAAATAAGAAATACCACTTTTAGTTAATCAATTTGTACGACTGTTAATGCAGCAGCGCGAATATCTACAATACCTTCTAATTCAACCGGTACGATTTGAATGAAATTACCAGGGTTTAAGTTAATGAGAACAGTACCACTGGAAACTTCTACTTCACCAGTACCAATAACGTTAGAGCGTACTGCTGTACCAGATCCAGGAATAACATTCTGCGGCGTATTTAATGATAAGAAAAAACGAGCCGCTGATGGTATAAAATTAGGATCATTAAAGTTTATTGATAATGTATAGCTGATTTGATAAATACCAGTTCTTTGGATTTTAATGCCATTTCCTACACTTACTGTATCATTTATTACTGGAACAGTGAGATCTGGATTTGAACTTGTACTAGGTAATAATAGTGGTGTGAATAATGAAGCGAATTGAGGGGCGAGAGCGTTGAATGCAAAGCCGAAAGCTGGCAAGGTACTAACGGCTTTTGCGTTGCAATCAATTTTATTAAATTTATATTTATCAGAAGAGAGCATGTTTTTCACTCCTTTATTTCTTCTACTTTTATTCAATGAAAGGGATAAGTTCTTTGTTCTAGACAAGTTCCTAATTTTATAAAAAATATATTAGTACCTTTTAAGCATGGATTGGGTGACAGAAATTTCTGCCACCCAATCCATGCTTAAATCATTATTCAGTTTTAAATCGTAACATCACGTAAACATTGAATAGCGCAGAAACAGCTTAAATCAACAGTAATACAAGAATTCGTTCCCTTTAAAGTTGCAGTTGGAACATTTAAAAACGTGCAAATTGGATTATCGCCAGGTGATATAGGATCTCCGCCTATAGTTACGGTTAGTACACGTAATACAGCACAGCCATCATCATCTATGCTTTCAACTCGGAAAATAGGAGAGGTACAACTAGTAAGGCTTCCTGAAGGCGCGAATGCTTCAAAAAGTGTTCCAGCTTTTGTGTATAAAATAAAAGGACGTGTATTCGCTACTGATGCGCTGTTATGTGCTCCTAAAAATGGAACTTCGCAACCCGATCCACATGTTGTGGTTGCACATTCTTGTAGTTCATGTATAAAACGAACGACATTAGATACACAGTTGAAATCACAATCATGGTGATGATGATCTTCATTACAATTGCAGCTCATTATGTTCACTCCTTATCGTGAGTTCTGACATACACTATTACAATATGAACGGGATATGGTTGATATTACGTTAATTCTCAGGATAGAAACAGGGAATTTATATAGAGGGGATGTACATATCGTGATATGGAAAAAAGACATCCTTATTTAGCGGATGTCTTTTCAGGTAAATCTTTTCGCGTAGTATATAAAAAACGAGATATATCTAGTTTCTTTCCTCTGAAAAATTGCGGGGAGGAAATGTAAAGTTCTTCTTTAGCACGCGTAATTGCGACATAGAGTAATCGTCGTTCTTCTTCTAATGCTTCAGAAGTCTCCGTCACACGGTCATTGGCATCTTTTAAAGAAGAAGTATGCGGCAGTATGCCATCGCTTGCACCGAGTAAGAAGACGCATGGAAACTCAAGGCCTTTCGCGTTATGAATCGACATAAGCGATACGGCATCTTTTTGCGGCATTGTTTTTAATGCTTCCATTTCTTTTTGACCTTGAATGGCCTCATTAATAAATTGTAAGTAAGCTGAAATATCCGTAAAGCGAGTTGCTGATTCCATTAATTCTTCTAACATCTCTTCTTGTATGTCCTTATGCATCGTAAAGGAAGAACGATCATTACTTTGTAAGTACTCTAAATACTTTCCTTTACCATGAATAATTTCTTTCAATGCTTTTTTCGGTTCAAGTTCTTTTATAAACTTAATAAAATCGATTTGCTCATTTACTTTTTTAACTTGAAAAGGTTTCAAGCTTGGGTTTAGTAATAGAAAATGAAGAAGAGAAGGGAAACGGCCCTCACCATATTTCCATTGTTCACGTTCAATAAATGAAATGCACTCATCACGGCCAATATACATTGTTGGTAATATATTTGAAAGTGATTCGAGGCGGAACGGTTCTAGCACGAGTCGTAAGTGATCTAATACGGGCCTAATTAAAGAATGCTCGTAGAACGATTGGCTCGCTCCATGTTTAATAAATGGAATCTTATGAATTGTAAGCTGATCAAGTAAAGAACGGCTTACAGAATGTGTACGATATAATAAACAAAAATCTTTATAATTTCGTTCACCACTATCTACTTTTTCCTGAATGAGTTGCAAAATTTGATTTGCTTCATCAAGAGTTGTCGCAGGTCGTGCATAAAACGGCTGCATGCCATTGTTACGAACAGAATATAGCTCTTTATCAAAACGTTCTTGATTGAGCTTAATAACTTCATTTCCAAGTCCGACGATAAATGGATTAGATCGATAATTCGTATTAAGTGCGATAATCGTTGTATTATCAAATTCCTTTGGAAAAGATAAAATAATTTGGTGACTTGCCCCTCGCCAGCCGTAAATCGCTTGATCGTCATCACCTGCGATAAATAAATTATTTCTTGGCGTGGCTAACAATTTTACAATTTCATATTGTGCATACGACGTATCTTGAAACTCATCTACTTCAATGTAATGAAAACGCTCTTGTAATTGAGTAAGCAGGGGAGCGTTATTTTCTAACAGATAATACATTTCTAATAAGATGTCGTCAAAATCGATATAATTGTACCGTTGTTTTACCTCTTCGAAACGTTCGTATACTTCTTTGAACTCTTGTTCAACCGGTGTTTTCGCTTTTACATCTTTCGGACGATTCAATTTGTTTTTCTCAAGTGAAATCATAGCGAGTATCGTTTCGGCATCATAAGCGTCTTTTAAGCGTAATTCTTTCAAAATTTTCTTTATCATAATTTGTTTATGTTTTTCATTTGCTAAAATTTGCTGATTATATCCTTGACTACGAAGCAATTTTAAAAAGACAGAGTGGAATGTACCAGCAACGACATAGCTACTTGCGGCATGATTCATACCAGGTAAATTCGCTACACGGCTTCGAATTTCTTCAGCTGCTTTTTGTGTAAACGTCAGCAGCAAAATATTTCGTGGATGAACATGTTTTACATTAACTAAATAACCAACGCGAGTTGTTAAAACAGATGTTTTACCACTTCCAGCACCAGCTAGTGTAAGGACAGGTCCTTCTGTCGTTTGCACTGCTTCTAACTGTTTTTCATTTAAATAAACACCTTGCTGTTCTAAAGCGCGGAAATACGCCGCATCTGCATCTTCTTCCATAATTAAATGGGTAGATGTTTTCGGAATATGATACGTCGCTTGCGGAATGCCAGCGTGTGTTAACGGTTTTTGTGAAAATTTTTCTTGTGTCATATATTCACCTTCAAAACTATAGCATCAACATTTAACTTTAGCGGAAGAAAAAGAAAATAGCAATGTAAAAAACAGGAGGGGCTACCTCCTGCTACAAAATTACAATTCTTTTATCATTACGACGTGCGGGATATTTGCTTCCATAAATACATCAGAAGCCGTCACGTATCCTAGCCTTTTATAGAAAACTTCAGCATGTGTTTGAGCATGGAGTTTCAATTTCGGTAGAGACTCTTCTTTTGCATGCGCTTCAAGTGCATCCATAATGATTTTGCCAATACCTTTTTGGCGATGGGAGGCCAGTACGCAAATGCGTTCCATTTTTCCAACTCCATCAACAATGCGAAAGCGGCCCGCACCGACTGGAATGTCATTGTCATATACAACAACGTGCACCGAAGTATCTTCAAATTCATCATATTCTTCTTCAGAAGAAACACGTTGTTCTTCTACAAAAACCTGTTTACGTACAGAGAATGCATCACTTAGCTGCTCGTCTGTTTGTACGATTTGTGCGTGCAAATTAGTTGCTCCCCTTTCCAAGGTGGAATGTTTCATGTACAGTCCATGTTCCGTTTTCTAATTGATATAGAAGGTGGAAACGATCGATTGGTTGCTCATAATAGAAATCTTTCATACGTAATCGACCTAATACATCAGCGTGCTCTGCATCTGACAGGCTTTGACCGATTGTTAAATGAGGTACGAAAGAGTACTCGCGCTCTTGTGTAAAGAATCCAGTATGCATTTCTTCATTTAAGAAAGTAAGTTCAGGTGTTTTTTCTACTTTAAAATAAAGAACATTATTAACAGGTGCGAATGAACCAACTTTTCCAACATGAAGGGTGAAAGGGTTCGTTTTGTTTGCGATTGTATGTAACTCATTCACAATCGATTCTAATTGTTCATCTTGCGTTTCAAAGGGTGTTTTCAATGTAATATGTGGCGGAACTAATGCGTAATGCGGATCATAACGTTTACGCAATCCGTTCGCTTTATCTTGAATCATTTTTGATGGGAAAATTACAATTCCTAATTTCATGTTCCAATTCCTCCCTTTGCAAGTCTAGTTAGATTTTGAGAATAAATCTCTTTATCTATTATATCAAATTATTCTGAATATCGCTCTCTATTATTTCATTGATAGAATATGAGAAAATGCTTTCGGTAAATCTGCTTGCCAATATTTCCATGTGTGATTCCCTTCAAACTCTTCATAATGCGTGATGAAATTTCTATCTGTAAGAAGAGTATTTAGCTCACGGTTCGGTTCTACGAAATCAGATACTTGTCCATCTGTGCGCTTGACAGCTGTTTCTTCTGTCCCAATGACGTGATAAAGTTCTAACGCCCCCGGATTTTTAAAGTCTCTTGCTAAGTTCATCACTGTTTCATCAACAAATGGTGACTGCATAACGACTTTACCGAATGTATGCGGATACATAAGTGCAGTCATAAAGGAAACTGTACCGCCAAGAGAATCTCCAATTAAAACGCGTCCTTTACCCATTTGATACGTTGGATAATTTTCATCAATATATGGAGCAAGCTCATGAGCAAGGAAACGAATGTAAGCAGCATTCTTTACATCGCTCGGGAAATATTTTTCCTTACGATCGTGTACATTTTTATATGGAATGCCGACAATAATTGTACGGTCGATTTCTTCAGTTTCACGAAGACGCTCAATTACACGGTGCGCTTTACCAAGCTGAAAATAATCTCTACCATCTTGTGCAATAACAACTGTATGCTTATGGAGAGGTGTGTAATTTACTGGTAAATAAACAAGAAGTGTAAGTTCCTCTTGAAGTGATGTACTAAAAAATGAAATTTCTTCAATTCTCCCTATTGTTTGATTCATGTAGATCCCCCTAAATAAAAATTTACTGTAATGATTGTAAGAGCGACGCTTGTAGTGAAAAGGAAAGAAATAATCACTAATAGGTGCCTTAATTTCTATTTTACCATAATGGTACGAAGAATCTAAAAAATTAGTATTTAAGTTATGAAAGAAAACGGATATAATGAAGTGGGATTTTTTACAGGTGAGAGGGGAGACAGGATTTGAAACAAGAAAGATCAATCGCACTACCATTAGCAATTTCCATTATAGCCATTTCATTCGCAGCTGTTTTTGTAAAGATGTCCTCAGCACCATCTTCAATTTTAAGTATGTATCGATTATGGATTATCGTACTTATTATGCTGCCTATCGTTTGGAAAAAACGGGAAGAGTTTAGTAAGATTCAAATAAAAGATTGGGGATTTTTAATTGGATCTGGTTTCTTTTTAGCACTTCATTTTCTTTTATGGTTTGAATCCTTAAAGCATACGACAGTAGCAAGTTCGACGATTATTTTAGCGCTACAACCTATCGTATCTTTAGTTGGAGGTTTTTTTCTATTTAAAGAAAGAACAACCTATTCAGCAATTGCGACGATGGGAATTGCGATACTAGGCGTAATGTGTATTGGCTGGGGAGATTTAGGGCTAAGTGAGCAAGCAATTTATGGGGATATATTATCCTTTTTAAGTGTAATAGCAGTTGTCGGTTATTTATTTATCGGACAAACGACAGTAAAGAAAGTATCGCATTGGATTTATAGTTTCACTGTATTTGCCTTCGCTGGTATATTTATAGCGATTTATAACGTTATACTTCAAGTGCCATTTACAGGCTATACGAAGTGGGATTGGAGTATTTTTCTTTTACTTGCGATTGTACCGACAGTGTCACACGTCATTAATAATTGGTTATTAAACTACGTAAATGCAACAACAATTTCAATGAGTATTCTAGGGGAACCAGTTGGGGCATCTATACTAGCGTTCTTCTTACTTGGAGAAAAATTAAACGCAATGCAAATTATCGGTAGCATGCTCGTATTGTTTGGTGTATCTGTTTTCTTACTACAGCAACAAAAGCGAACAGCAAAAAATGTAGTAAACAAACCGGTGTATACACAGGAATTATAATGTTAGGGGAGAAAAGAGAAGTTGTGATACTTCTCTTTTTGTTTTATAGAAATTTAAGTGAGGAAGGGGGAGAGAAATGGAAGAGATATTAAAGAAGTATATGAAGAGTTTTACAACATTAAGTGAAGAAGAGCAGCAACTGATCCTCAGTGAATTACAAATTGAAGAATATAAAAAAGGAACAGTGCTCCTAAGACAAGGAGATGTTCCGTCTAAATGTTATTTTGTATTAAAAGGATGCGTGAGGCAGCACTGTATAGATGAAGCAGGGAGAGAGGTTACATCAAATTTTTATACAGAAGAACAAGCAATCGCAAATTTCAATCATCATAAACAAGATAAATCATCCCCGCATACGTTAACGTGTTTAGAAGACTGTATAGTAGTAGTTGGCGATCTGTATAGTGAAAAGGACATGTATAAGAAATATTCACAGTTAGAAGAAATGACGCGCCAAATGATTGAATACAATTTTGGTGAAGTACAAGAAGAACTTACATTATTTATTGCATCGACACCAGAAGAGCGCTACAAATCATTATTACAAAAACGCCCGCATTTAATTCATCGTGTTCCTCAATATCAATTGGCAAGTTATCTAGGTATTACGCCAGAATCATTAAGCAGAATTAAGAAACGACTTAAACAGTAGAGTTTTTTCCACCTCTAAGCAATAGCCATATACTAAATCCTAGTTCACCTGCGATCATCGGTAGTTGAAAGACAACGTTAAGAATGGAAAT
The DNA here is from genome assembly GCF_036963225.1 of Bacillus sp. JJ783. NCBI lineage: Bacteria > Bacillati > Bacillota > Bacilli > Caryophanales > Bacillaceae > Bacillus > Bacillus sp. JJ783. Next base: position 102,218 of record NZ_JBALMG010000003.1, read on the forward strand.
AATCGTATCATATTGTGAAAACATTGTATTCATGACGTGAATTACGATATAACCGATAGCAGCGATGAATAGTAGTACACTAATAAATTTCGGTATTTGTTTAGATAGAAAAGTTACATATCCTAAAACGAGAAGATGTAAGCCGAAAATGACTAATCCTACAGACCAAATGTATTCAAAAGCTTCTAGAAATAACATTGTATATGCTTCTGAATTAGCAACTATGCTTTTTGAAAGCAGCAATACAAATGTTAAATTGAATATAGCAATCCCAAGTATAGCTGTATACATAAGACGAAGACAGGCAGCCAGTAATGAGAAGCTAGCATGGATAGGTTTTAGAAAGAAATAAAGAGCCCACGAGGCGATAATATCCGTAATAAAAATGATAATCCATCCGAAAATTTCTGCTTTGAAAAGTGAACTTGAAGTTTGAATATTATGGAGTGTCGTGCTCGCATCTCCTTGTACAACGAGATTTCCGTGAACAAAACCGTAAGAAAAAAATGCAGCGAATGCCATAATAAGAAGAGAGGTACCAGCAAATAAGGAAAACTTTAGTTCATTCATATGTCGTCCTCCTATTTCAATATTACTTTTATTTTAATAAGAGAAGGAGGGGAATTCATTAACTTAAATCAAGAGAGGGGGGAGCGTAATGGAATTTCCATCAAAAAAAGATGCATGGTTATATCTGGTCTTTATAATCGTTATAGGTGCCTGTTTTGCTCCAATATTTGCAGGGAGAGAATACTTTCTCTTATTTTTTACAATTCCATTATCCATACTGTTTAGTTGGAGTTGGTTTTCAACAAAATATATTGTAGGGGAAGAAGAGATTACTATTAGATCTGGTTTCGTTAAAAAACGTATTCTTATAAGGGATATAAAGCGAATTTCAGATACGAAAAATCCAATCGCAGCTCATGCACTATCATTCGATCGATTTGAAATTCTATACGGATCATATGAAACAGAACTTATTTCTCCAAGAAATAAAGAAGAATTTATTTTGTTGTTAAAAAGAAAAAATCCTGGAATTGAAATAAATTAAGAGAGTGGATTCATATCCACTCTCTTTATATCACTTTGGATTTGTCATATAAGGTTGTACGTGAACGACACATAAGTCGCGGAATTTTCCTTCAGCAGTTGTGACAATTACGACTGCTCTTCCTGCACTTTTTCCAGTAATCGTTACCGTATCACCTTTTGGATAGATTGTGATGACATCAGAATTCATATTTGTCCAAATAAGCTCTTGGTTCGTCGCTTGCATTGGCAAAACGGAAGCTGATAACTCAGTACTTTGCCCAGTTTTTATTTTTAACTTATTTTTTCCCATATGAACACCGATAACTGAAATAACAGAAGGAGCAATTGAAATTTTGGGCGGATTAGGTTGTATGTTTAAACAAGAAGCAGAAGTATTTGTGATAGGTGAAAATTTTCTTATATGTTTTTGCTGGAAAGCTGCTAACATTGTGGAGTCCCCTTTCTGTATAGGTGTCGATACTAATAATATAAAGGAAGAATGTTATAGTAAATTTAACGAAACATAAAGAAATTGTTAAATTTGAGAAGAATATTGTCGAACTGTAATAAAAAAAGCTCTGCTGTTACGATAACAGCAAAGCTTTTTTATAGACTATGACTATGTTGTTTTTCGAAATCCTCAAATTGCTCTTCAACTTCTTTTGAAGGTTGTGTTAGTAAACTAACGATTATGATTGCTAGTAAACTAATTGTGAAACCAGGAATCATTTCATATAAGAAGTTTGTTAAGAATTTAAATTGAGTCCATATAATAACAGTCGCGGCACCAGAAATCATACCAGCAAGCGCGCCCCATTTCGTCATACGTTTCCAATATAGACTTAATAAAATAGCTGGTCCGAATGAAGAACCAAATCCAGCCCAAGCGTATCCAACAAGAGCCAAAATCGTATCATTTTGTTTAAACGCTAATGCGCATCCAACTAAGGCGATACCAAGAACAGCCATACGACCGACAAATACAAGCTCTTTATCAGAAGCAGAACGTTTAAAGAATGTATGATATAAGTCTTCTGTTACAGCACTTGAAGTAACGAGAAGCTGAGATGAGATTGTACTCATAATTGCAGCTAAAATCGCTGCTAATAAAAATCCAGTAATAAGTGGATGGAATAAAATTTTTCCAAGCTCAAGGAAAATTGTCTCTGGGTTAGATAATGTCAAATCTTGTTGTGAATAGTAGGCAATACCGATAAGACCAGTAAACATAGCTCCAACAACAGAGAAAATCATCCAGCTCATACCAATTCTTCGTGCGCTTTTAAGTTCTTTTACAGAAGAAATTGCCATAAAGCGTACGATAATATGAGGTTGTCCAACATAACCAAGGCCCCATGCGAATAAGGAAACAATTCCTAAAGTGGAGGCACCTTTAAAAATATCTAAACGTGTTGGATCTACAGATCGAATTGTATCAAATGCAGGTCCAAGTCCGTTTGCATTCATAATTGTTACGATAGGAACAAGAATAAGAGCAACTACCATAATGATTCCTTGCACGAAGTCTGTCCAACTTACAGCTAAGAAACCACCAAATAATGTGTAAGCTACAACAACGCCTGCTACAATGAATAATCCAACATGATAGTTCATACCAAATGAATTTTCAAATAATACAGCGCCTGAAACGAGTCCTGAAGCTACATAGAAAGTAAAGAAAATCATAATAACAAGTCCGGATACTAAGCGTAGCATGTGAGATTTGTCGTGGAAGCGGTGTTCCAAAAATTCTGGGATAGTAATAGAATTGTTTGCAATTTCAGAGTAGGTACGTAAGCGAGGAGCGACATAAAGCCAGTTTGCGTATGCGCCTAGTGTTAGGCCGATCGCAATCCAACTACTACTTAATCCAACGCTAAACATTGCACCGGGTAATCCCATTAAAAGCCAACCACTCATATCGGATGCTCCAGCACTTAATGCTGTTACTGCGGGGCCTAGTGTACGCCCGCCAAGCATATAATCTGTTAAGTTGGACGTTCGTTTGTAGGCGAAATAGCCGATTACTAACATCCCGAGCATGTAAATAGAGATAGAAGTTAAAGTTAACATCTGTGTACTCATGTAGTTCCCCTTCCTTTTGTCATGTCTTTTGATGCATTTTGCATATTTATAATCTATCATGATTATTCAGAAAAATCCATGCGCAAATAAGAATTTTCTGAAATTTAAGCGTTTTTTGACATCTTTTTACTTTTGGGATATATAACTTTCTGGCAAAAAACCTTAATTTTAATAGAGTATTTATTATTTTTACATAAAAACAGGTTGTTTTGTCAATATAATATCGAACGAAGAAATAATATTTTTTTCGGAAAAAGTATTGACTTATTAGAAATATGAGGAATATAATGAGTGCAACTTAAAAAAATGCAAGCGTTGATGAAGAAGAGTACACATGATGAACATGTCAGAGAGCTGATGGTTGGTGCGAATCAGTATGGGATTGATGTGGAATGGGCTTCGGAGCTTCCAAACCGAAACGAAAGAAGTAGGCTTTGGCGACATGATCTCATCGATACAAGAGACACGTATTATTTTTTGATACGGCAAAGTGCGTTACATTCGTAACGAATTAAGGTGGCACCACGGGAGTACCCGTCCTTTCTATAGGATGAGTACTCCCTTTTTGTGTACAAAAAATTGTTGAACGCACTATAAAAATTAAATAAGTTAAATCGTTTAAGTAAGAAGAGTACGTATATTTGGAGACGTTACAGAGAACCGGGGGCAGGTGGGAGCCCGGTACGGTGCCATATACGGAATGGGCTTACGAGAGGTATGCTGAACAATTTCTATTCAGTAGGCAACCCGGGTTCCGCCGTTACAAGGATAAGGTATATATTTTGTACCTGAATAAAGCGGGATGCTTTTGCGTCCAACATGAGGTGGTACCACGGTAAATTTATCGTCCTCTACATATTTCGATATGTAGGGGACTTTTTTATTTTTCAGAGTGAGGTGAAAGGCATGATGACGAAAGAAGAATTTATGAAGCAAAAAGAACAAGGAAAAACATTTTTAGTAATCGCTGAAGAAGAAGGAGATAGCATTACGCCAATTTCTTTATATAGACGTATGAAAGGGAAGAAGAAGTTTTTACTAGAAAGCTCACAGCTTCATCAAGATAAAGGACGCTATTCTTGCTTAGGATGTAATCCGTATGGTGAAGTGAAAAGTGTTGGTACGGAAGTGGAACGAACGATTTACAGCCAAACAGAAAAGCTGCAAGGTAACGTACTGCAAGTGTTAGAAGAGGTAATCGCACCATCGCTAGTAGAAAGTCCATTCCCATTTTGCGGAGGAGCAGTTGGTTATATCGGCTACGACGTAATTCGGCAGTATGAAAATATAGGAGTAGACTTACATGATCCATTAAATATTCCAGAAGTACACCTTTTACTGTATCGCGAGTTTATCGTTTACGATCATTTACGCCAAAAACTATCGTTTGTATATGTATGCAAGGAAGATGAATCAGCTTCTTATGAGGAAGTATACGAGAGATTGCAACGATACAAAGAGGAAGTGCTAAACGGAGAAGAAGAGAAGGTGAGTGAAGTAATATCATCTTTATCATTCACTTCTTCAGTAACGGAAAAAGAATTTTGTGAAATGGTGGAAACAGCGAAAGAATACATTCGGGCCGGAGATATTTTTCAAGTTGTATTATCCCAGCGATTAAAAAGTGAGTGTAAAGGAGATCCGTTCGCATTATACAGGAAACTTCGAATTGCGAATCCATCACCATATATGTTCTATATCGATTTTCAAGATTATGTTGTACTGGGCTCTTCGCCAGAAAGTTTACTATCAGTAAGAGATGATAAGGTAATGACAAATCCAATTGCCGGCACGAGACCGAGAGGGAAAACGAAGCAGGAAGATGAGGAAATCGAAAAAGAACTGTTAGGAAATGAGAAAGAGCGGGCGGAGCATATGATGCTTGTGGATCTAGGCCGAAATGATATTGGCAGAGTAAGTGAAATTGGCTCTGTGACGATAGATAAATATATGAAAGTAGAGAAATACTCTCACGTTATGCACATTGTATCTGAAGTTTACGGAACATTGCGAAAACAAATGAATGGATTTGATGCATTAGCGTATTGTTTACCAGCTGGCACAGTATCAGGTGCTCCGAAAATAAGGGCGATGGAAATTATTAATACGTTAGAGCATGAAAAAAGAAATGTATACGCCGGAGCAGTTGGATATATTTCATTCTCAGGAAATCTTGATATGGCGCTAGCAATTCGAACGATGGTTGTGAAAGATGAGAAAGCGTACGTTCAGGCAGGAGCGGGTATCGTCTACGATTCAGACCCGGTTGCTGAATATGAAGAAACATTAAATAAAGCGAGAGCGCTTTTGGAGGTTATGAAATGATTGTACTGATCGATAATTATGATTCCTTCACATATAACTTGTATCAACTATTAGGCGAGTACGAGGAAGAAATTGTTGTAGTAAGAAATGATCAAATAACAATTGAACAATTAGAGGAGATGAAGCCGAAAGGAATTGTGCTATCACCAGGACCTGGAAAACCAGAAGATGCTGGAATTTGTATCGATGTTATTCGTCACTTTTATAAGAACGTTCCCATCTTAGGAATTTGCCTTGGCCATCAAGCAATCATATCCGCATTTGGAGGAGAAATTGTTAGAGCAGAGCGCATTAAACACGGAAAAACATCGCGTGTGAAACATAACGGAACGTCAATCTTTTCGTACGTTACGCAGCCGCTAACAGCGATGCGTTACCATTCACTCGTCGCAGCGCAAAATGGTTTGCCGCAGTGTTTTGACATACTCGCGAAAGCGATGGATGACGGAGAAATCATGGCAGTTCGTCACAACTATTATCCGCTCTTCGGACTACAGTTTCACCCAGAATCAATTGCAACAGAAGAAGGCGGAAAGTTAATACGTGCCTTTTTAGCAGAAGTGAAAGAGGAGGAGAGAGTATGAACAGTTATCTTCGAAAGTTAGTAGAGGGACAACATTTAACAGAAGAGGAAATGTATGAAGCGGGACTTCTTTTATTAAGTGACAACATATTGGAAAGTGAAGTTGCAGCTTTCTTAGTATTGCTGAAAGCGAAAGGCGAAACAGCAGAAGAAATATACGGTCTCGTTCGTGCTCTTCGCGAAAAGGCATTACCGTTTTCAAATCATATAAAAGGCGCGATGGACAATTGCGGAACGGGTGGTGACGGTGCGCAAACATTCAATATTAGTACAACATCGGCATTTGTACTTGCCGGAGCTGGTGTAAAGGTTGCGAAACATGGAAACCGCGCTGTTTCTAGTAAAACAGGAAGCGCTGATTTATTAGAAGAACTCGGTGTAAACATTAGTTGTACGCCAGGTGAGATTGACTACTTATTAGAAAATGTAGGGATTGCCTTCTTATTCGCACCAGCGATGCATCCAGCATTAAGACGCATTATGAAAATAAGAAAAGAATTAAACGTTCCGACGATCTTTAACTTAATTGGACCGTTGACGAATCCGGTTAATTTAGAAACACAATTTGTCGGTATTTATAAACGAGATATGTTATTGCCAGTAGCGGAAGTATTGCAGAAACTAGGCAGAAAACAAGCGCTCGTCGTAAACGGAAGTGGATTTTTAGATGAAGCATCATTACAAGGAGAAAACTACGTCGCTATTTTAAAAGACAATGAAATAATTGAAATGAGTATTGCACCAGAAAACTACGGTTTCTCAAGAGTGAAAAATGAGGAAATTAGAGGCGGAAATTCAAAAGAAAACGCAAAAATTACGCTCGGAGTATTGAGTGGAGAAAAAAGTGTATACCGCGATACCGTTTTACTAAATGCAGGGCTTGCTCTTTTCGCAAACGGAAAAGCGGAGACGATTGAAGAAGGAATTAAACTAGCAACGCATAGCATTGACTCCGGAAAAGCATTAGAAAAATTAAACTTATTAATTACAGCAAGTCATGAAAAATTAGAAAGGGTGAATTAAAGTGGGGATGATTTTAGACAAAATTGTAGAGCAGAAGAAAGTAGAAGTTGCGGAGTTATATGAAACATATTCACCAGTGAAAGTAAAAAGGAAAACACACTCACTTGTAAAAGCTTTAGAGCAGTTTACTGTAATCGCCGAGGTAAAGCGAGCGTCTCCATCAAAAGGCGATATTAATTTACACGTTGATGTACCAAAACAAGTTAAAACATATGAAGAATGCGGCGCTGGAGCGGTTTCTGTTTTAACAGACGGTCAATTTTTTAAAGGATCGTTTCACGACTTACAAACTGCAAGAGCAGAAAGTAACATTCCGCTTTTATGTAAAGATTTTATAATTGATAAGATTCAAATTGATAGAGCTTATGAAGCTGGTGCAGATCTTATTTTATTAATCGTTGCAGCATTGTCAAAAGAGAAATTAAAAGAGCTTTATAACTACGTACTAGAAATGGGATTAGAAGCGATTGTTGAAGTTCATGATGAACAGGAATTAGAAATTGCAACCCGATTAAATCCGCACGTTATCGGAATTAATAACCGTAATTTAAAAACGTTTGAAGTAGATTTAAGCCAAACTGAAAAACTCGGAAAACGACTGAATGAGGAAAATCTGTTTTGGATTAGTGAAAGTGGTATTCATTCAAAAGAAGATATTATTCGCGTCAAACGAGCTGGTGCAAAAGGTGTATTAGTTGGTGAAGCACTTATGACAACGTCTTCTATTAGTAGCTTTTTCGATGAATGCAAGGTGAAAATATGAAAGTGAAGATTTGCGGTATTACTGATGTTGAAACAGCGAAAAGAGCTTGCGAATACGGAGCAGATGCAATCGGATTCGTTTTTGCAGAAAGTAAACGCCAAATCACTCCAGGGCAAGCGAAAGAAATTATTGGGGAAATTCCAGCCCACGTTTTCAAGGTCGGTGTTTTCGTAAATGAATCGGTAGAAGTGATCCAGAAAATTGCAGAGGAGTGCGGGTTAACGCATGTGCAACTACATGGGGATGAAGACAACCATCAAATCAAGAGATTGAAGATTCCGTCTATAAAAGCGTTAGGAGTAGCTTTAGAGAAAGATATTGAACATGCGAAAAAATACGAAACAGATTATCTGTTATTTGATAGCCCGAAAGAAAAGTTTTACGGAGGGAATGGTAAGACATTTTCATGGGAGTTACTCGCACATATGCCAAACGAGTTGCGAGAGAAAACGATATTAGCTGGCGGATTAAACGTCATTAATATAGAAGAAGCCATTCAAACCGTTCAGCCATATATGGTCGATGTGAGTAGCGGGGTAGAGACAGAAGGAAAGAAAGATTTGGAGAAAATAAAACAATTTATTAAAAAAGCGAAGGAGTGTTCCAAATGAACTACGCATATCCAGATGAAAAAGGTCATTACGGTATATACGGAGGACGATACGTTCCAGAAACGTTAATGCAATCCGTACTAGAACTAGAAGAAGCGTATAAAGAAGCGATGCAAGATGAAGCGTTTCAAAAGGAATTAAATCATTATTTACAAACGTATGTTGGAAGAGAAACACCGCTGTATTTCGCTGAAAATATGACGAAGTATTGCGGCGGAGCAAAGATTTATTTAAAGCGTGAAGATTTGAACCATACGGGAGCTCATAAAATTAACAATACAATCGGTCAGGCACTTCTTGCGGTAAGAATGGGTAAGAAGAAAGTTGTCGCTGAAACAGGAGCAGGACAACACGGAGTTGCAACAGCTACTGTATGTGCCCTTCTCGGTTTAGAATGCGTCATCTTTATGGGAGAAGAAGATGTGAGACGACAAAAATTAAACGTGTTCCGAATGGAATTACTCGGAGCAAAAGTAGAAAGCGTAGCGGCAGGTAGTGGCACGTTAAAAGATGCGGTGAACGAGGCGCTTCGTTACTGGGTTTCACATGTACACGATACGCACTACATTATGGGATCAGTTCTCGGACCACATCCATTTCCGCAAATTGTTCGTGATTTCCAAAGTGTAATTGGGAAAGAAACGAAAAAGCAATACGAAGCGTTAGAAGGAAAATTACCAGAAGCAGTCGTTGCTTGTATTGGTGGTGGTAGTAATGCAATGGGAATGTTTTATCCGTTCGTACACGATGAAGAAGTTGCCCTTTACGGCGTAGAAGCAGCTGGAAAAGGTGTTCATACAGAAAAGCACGCAGCTACTTTAACGAAAGGAAGCGTCGGTGTTTTACACGGATCGATGATGTATCTTCTGCAAAATGAAGAAGGACAAATTCAAGAAGCGCATTCTATTTCGGCAGGACTGGATTACCCAGGTGTTGGACCAGAACATAGTTTACTAAAAGATATTGGACGCGTTTCTTATCATTCAATCACAGATGACGAAGCGTTAGACGCCTTTCAATTATTAACGAAAAAAGAAGGGATTATCCCGGCATTAGAAAGCTCACATGCTGTCGCATACGCTTTAAAATTAGCGCCGCAAATGAAGAAAGACGAAGGTCTTGTCATTTGCTTATCGGGCCGCGGTGATAAAGATGTAGAGAGTATAAAACGTTATATGGGAGAGGTGTAAAAAATGGGAGTAGAAAAAATTAAAGCAGCGTTTGAAAATGGCAAGAAAGCATTTATTCCGTACGTAATGGGCGGAGATGGTGGACTTGAAAAGTTAAAAGAAAGAATCCGTTTTCTAGATGAAGCAGGAGCAAGCATCGTTGAAATCGGTATTCCGTTTTCAGATCCAGTCGCAGACGGTCCAACTATTCAAAGAGCAGGAAAACGTGCGCTAGATAGCGGTGTAACATTAAAAGGGATTTTTCATGCATTAGCAGAAGTGAAGCAAGAAGTTCAAATTCCATTTGTACTCATGACATATTTAAATCCAGTACTCGCATTCGGAAAAGAACGTTTCATCGAGAGCTGTCTTGAAGCAGGTGTGGATGGCATTATCGTTCCAGACTTACCGTATGAAGAACAACATATTATTGCGCCGCTTCTACGTGAGGCGAAAATAGCTTTAATTCCACTCGTAACTGTAACAAGCCCAATTGAACGAATCAAGAAAATTACGAGTGAATCACAAGGATTCGTCTACGCCGTTACAGTAGCGGGCGTAACGGGAGTACGTCAAAACTTTAAGGACGAGATTCATAGTTACTTGGAAAAAGTAAAATCACACGTTCACTTACCAGTTGTTGCAGGATTCGGTATTTCAACACGAGAGCAAATAGAAGAAATGATTACAATATGTGACGGTGTTGTCGTTGGAAGTAAAGTCATTGAGCTATTAGAAAATGAAAAGCACGAAGAAATATGTGAGTTAATACATGCAGTAAAAGAAACAGAAGAGGCATAAGTCTCTTCTGTTTCTTTTATGTGAAAAGTGTTAAAATATACAGAAAACACTTATAATTTAGAGGTGAGAAGGCATGCTAAGACGGAAACTATTATATCTTCTTTTAACCGTACCACTATATGCTTGGCTAATTAGCATGACGAAAATAGAATTACTAGCTCTGTTTCTAGGGTACTTATTCATCTTCTCTAACCTAAATCGGATTCAAGAGCAATCTATTTTCGAAGTATGTATATTTTCGGTTAGTATAGAACTATTTAGTATCGTTTCGATTGTATTATTAAATGAATTATTCCAATGGATCCATTCATTTGAATTAATAAAACTTGGGAATATTGT
>NZ_JBALMG010000004.1:0-2992 GCF_036963225.1 Bacillus sp. JJ783
AAACTGATGAAGGTATATTCCTTCAAAACTAGATAACATTTGCTTCATATTATATGGTTAAGTCCTCGATCTATTAGTATTCGTCAGCTCCACATGTCACCATGCTTCCACCTCGAACCTATCAACCTGATCATCTTTCAGGGATCTTACTAGCTTACGCTATGGGAAATCTCATCTTGAGGGGGGCTTCATGCTTAGATGCTTTCAGCACTTATCCCTTCCGCACATAGCTACCCAGCTATGCCCTTGGCAGAACAACTGGTACACCAGCGGTGCGTCCATCCCGGTCCTCTCGTACTAAGGACAGCTCCTCTCAAATTTCCTGCGCCCACGACGGATAGGGACCGAACTGTCTCACGACGTTCTGAACCCAGCTCGCGTACCGCTTTAATGGGCGAACAGCCCAACCCTTGGGACCGACTACAGCCCCAGGATGCGATGAGCCGACATCGAGGTGCCAAACCTCCCCGTCGATGTGGACTCTTGGGGGAGATAAGCCTGTTATCCCCGGGGTAGCTTTTATCCGTTGAGCGATGGCCCTTCCATGCGGAACCACCGGATCACTAAGCCCGACTTTCGTCCCTGCTCGACTTGTAGGTCTCGCAGTCAAGCTCCCTTATGCCTTTGCACTCTACGAATGATTTCCAACCATTCTGAGGGAACCTTTGGGCGCCTCCGTTACACTTTAGGAGGCGACCGCCCCAGTCAAACTGCCCACCTGACACTGTCTCCCGGGTCGATAAGACCCGTAGGTTAGAATTTCAATACAGTCAGGGCGGTATCCCACCAGCGCCTCCACCGAAGCTAGCGCTCCGGTTTCAATGGCTCCCGCCTATCCTGTACAAACTGTACCAAAATTCAATATCAGGCTACAGTAAAGCTCCACGGGGTCTTTCCGTCCTGTCGCGGGTAACCTGCATCTTCACAGGTACTATAATTTCACCGAGTCTCTGGTTGAGACAGTGCCCAAATCGTTACACCTTTCGTGCGGGTCGGAACTTACCCGACAAGGAATTTCGCTACCTTAGGACCGTTATAGTTACGGCCGCCGTTTACTGGGGCTTCAGTTCAGAGCTTCGCTTACGCTAACCCCTCTCCTTAACCTTCCAGCACCGGGCAGGTGTCAGCCCCTATACTTCGCCTTACGGCTTCGCAGAGACCTGTGTTTTTGCTAAACAGTCGCTTGGGCCTATTCACTGCGGCTTTCCGTTAAGAAAGCACCCCTTCTCCCGAAGTTACGGGGTCATTTTGCCGAGTTCCTTAACCAGAGTTCTCTCGCACACCTTAGGATTCTCTCCTCGCCTACCTGTGTCGGTTTGCGGTACAGGCACCTTTTATCTCGCTAGAAGCTTTTCTTGGCAGCGGGGAATCAAAGACTTCGCTCCATAAGGAGCTTCCCCATCACAGCTCAGCCTTCACGATAAGCGGATTTGCCTACTTATCAGCCTAACTGCTTGGACGTGCACAACCAATCGCACGCTTCTTCTATCCTTCTGCGTCCCTCCATTGCTCAAACGATAAAGAGGTGGTACAGGAATATCAACCTGTTGTCCATCGCCTACGCCTGTCGGCCTCGGCTTAGGTCCTGACTAACCCTGAGCGGACGAGCCTTCCTCAGGAAACCTTAGGCATTCGGTGGACGGGATTCTCACCCGTCTTTCGCTACTCATACCGGCATTCTCACTTCTAAGCGCTCCACCAGTCCTTCCGGTCTGACTTCACTGCACTTAGAACGCTCCCCTACCACTGATACCATTGGTATCAATTCGCAGCTTCGGTGGTGTATTTAGCCCCGGTACATTTTCGGCGCAGAGTCACTCGACTAGTGAGCTATTACGCACTCTTTAAATGGTGGCTGCTTCTGAGCCAACATCCTAGTTGTCTAAGCAACTCCACATCCTTTTCCACTTAATACACACTTTGGGACCTTAGCTGGCGATCTGGGCTGTTTCCCTCTTGACTACGGATCTTATCACTCGCAGTCTGACTCCTAAGGATAAGTCATTGGCATTCGGAGTTTGACTGAATTCGGTAATCCGATGAGGACCCCTAGTTCAATCAGTGCTCTACCTCCAAGACTCTTACACTTAAGGCTAGCCCTAAAGCTATTTCGGGGAGAACCAGCTATCTCCAGGTTCGATTGGAATTTCTCCGCTACCCACACCTCATCCCCGCACTTTTCAACGTGCGTGGGTTCGGGCCTCCATTCAGTGTTACCTGAACTTCACCCTGGACATGGGTAGATCACCTGGTTTCGGGTCTACGACCACGTACTAAACGCCCTATTCAGACTCGCTTTCGCTGCGGCTCCGCCTCTTCAGCTTAACCTCGCACGGGATCGTAACTCGCCGGTTCATTCTACAAAAGGCACGCCATCACCCATTAACGGGCTCTGACTATTTGTAGGCACACGGTTTCAGGATCTCTTTCACTCCCCTTCCGGGGTGCTTTTCACCTTTCCCTCACGGTACTGGTTCACTATCGATCACTAGGGAGTATTTAGCCTTGGGAGATGGTCCTCCCAGATTCCGACGGAATTTCACGTGTTCCGCCGTACTCAGGATACATTCAAGAGAGAACGAAGTTTCGACTACGGGGTTATTACCCTCTGTGACGGACCTTTCCAGGTCGCTTCGTCTACCTCGTTCCTTTGTAACTCCGTATAGAATGTCCTACAACCCCAAGAGGCAAGCCTCTTGGTTTGGGCTAGATTCCGTTTCGCTCGCCGCTACTCAGGAAATCGCATTTGCTTTCTCTTCCTCCAGGTACTTAGATGTTTCAGTTCCCTGGGTCTGTCTTCCATACCCTATGTATTCAGGTAAGGATACCATACCATTACGTATAGTGGGTTTCCCCATTCGGAAATCTTCGGATCAAAGCTTACTTACAGCTCCCCGAAGCATATCGGCGTTAGTCCCGTCCTTCATCGACTCCTAGTGTCAAGGCATCCACCGTGCGCCCTTTCTAACTTAACCAAACTAAAATTAAAAAA
>NZ_JBALMG010000005.1:0-7430 GCF_036963225.1 Bacillus sp. JJ783
ATGCAGAAAGCTTTTCTTATATTTCTTTATACATTACTTTATGTAGTCCTATTGGAACAATCTCGAAGATTTCACCATGCTCATGGAAACCTAATCGTTTGTAATAATCCGCTACGGTAATTCGGGCATTACACCATAGAATATTTGCTTCGCGTTCTTGGAGGACTTGTTCAGCTTTACGGATTAAGGAAGTGCCAGCATGCTGGTTTCGGAAATTAGGTAAAGTTGCCATTCCTCGTAGACGATAGTGGGTACCAGCTTGTAAATCAGGATGTATTTCTTTAGAGAAGGAGGCGATGCTAACAAGTTCATCATGTAGAAATGCACCTAAATGAAAGGCGTCTGTTTCGTAATCTGAATCGTATTTACAATCTGCTAATGATTGATTGGGACGCAAAACCTTTTGGCGTAATAAGTATGTTTCAGATGCATCAATATGTTTCACTGTAATCATAATATCATCCTTTCTTATAAGCCTTTTTCTATAAGTTGTAAGAAGAAATATGCGGGTGCAACGAGAAGTCCTAGTATGCTAGCGGTTCCGAGAAGGAGTGAAAATAAGAGACAAAAGTACTTAATTCCATTTGATTTTTTCCATCCGTAGCTACAAATTTCAATGCTAATACCGATGAGAATAATGGCGACGAGTACTTCTGCTAATAATAAGAGAGCTAAAGTTGAAATAGACATAATGTTATTCATCCCCATAATACGTGATAGTAACATTTTACCATATGAAAATGAAAAAATGCCCCTCATTTATGTGAGGGGCATTTTCTACTCTAATATATTTTTCATTGTATCAATATGTTCTTTTGAACCCGTTACAAGTAAAGTATCGCCATACTGTAACTTCGTATCACCATGTGGTATTAATGCTTTATTACCACGGTAAATTTGAATGACAAGTACATCACCTAAAAACGGAAGGCGACGAAGTGCTAAGCCGTTATATTTATTACTTCGTAGTGCAACCTCACGCACCGTTTCATTTGCTGTTGTAATTAAGCGAACGAGACTTGGTTTATCAATAAGTGCACGTAATAAAATACGTGTAGAGTTAATAGTCGAGAATACAGCGATATGTTCTTGAGTCGCCTTTTCTTGTAGAAGGGGATCTTCTACACTTGCGATGACGTGTTCAACACCTAATTCTTTTGCGTGTTCTGCTAATAATAAGTTTTGTTCATCATCACTTGTCGCAACAACAACACGGTCTGCTTCGAAAGCTTTTTGTTCCATTAAAGATTGAATAGTAATCTCATCTAATTTTACAATAGGGAAGTCATGAGATTTCGCTTCCTCATCATTTATTTTATTTTGACGTATCATATATAGTGTTACGTCATACTCTTCACGTTTTAAATCAAGTGATAACGGAAGGGTAATTCTGCTTGCACCAATAATAGATACTTTCGGTTTTGGTGTTTCCACTTTTGGAAACATCTTGTTAAATAATATAGGTGCAAAAATACAAGTAATAACTGCGCTTAAAATAAGAGATGCTGATAAACTTGGGCTAATGATGCCTAGCTTTTCACCGATTTGTGCAGCCGCAATAACTAAAGAAAGTGTTGATGTTAACAAAATAGCACTTCCGAGTACGATATTGCGTGGGTACCATTTTCGTAAGACGAGTGATGGCAACAGTTTTGAAATAAAGAGTCCCACAATTAGAATTGGGATCATTAGCATACTAGAAGGCTCTTTAAAAATAGACCATACTTCTAGATTTACACCAACCATTACGAAGAAAATAGGGATGAAGAAACCATATCCGATGGAATCAAGTTTTTCAACCATATCTTCATTTGGTGATAATAAAGATACGAGTACACCTGCTAAAAAGGCTCCTAAAATATTTTCTGCCCCAACAGATTCAGATAATCCAACTAATATTAAAATGAGTGCAAAAACAGCTCGTGTATCAATTTGTACACTACCGGCTTTTAGGCTTTCTAGGTATGGAATATTTTTAAAACGTCTTGCGACAAAGTAAATTACAATACCAGCACCGAATAGAAGAAGTAGAAGCCACATACTTTGGCCACTTTCGGAATTTAATCCGACGAATACCGCGAGTAAAATCATTGTAACTAAGTCTGCAATAACAGCGACTAATAAAATGATTTGCCCGATTGCGGTTTTTCCTAAGTTATTTTCTTTTAATGTGGGCACAACAACACCTAAAGAAATAGTTGAAATAATTAAAGTCATGAACATTGCATTGTCTACGAATCCTAGCCATACGAATAGTAATGATAGGGCATAAGATAAAATGAAAATAAATAAGAAGATAATGCTTGCTGCTTGGAATGTGTTCGGTTCGTTTGTCGTATTCTTTTTCCCTTTTTGCTTAAAGATCGAAAAGTCAATTTCTAAACCACTTAAAAACATTAGGAAGATAAACCCTAGTGTTGATAAGACTTGAAGCCACATATCTGGCTCAATGATGTTAAATCCACTTTTACCTACAAAGATTCCTGCGATAATTTCTGCAACAACGACAGGAAGTGCTTTTAATTTAAAGCGCTGTAACAAAAGGGGAACGAAAAACGTGATTGCGACAACAACCATCAGTGATAGAACAGAAGAATGATGTTCCACTGCGTTCTCTCCCTTCAAATAAATATAGTACCTATTTAGCCATATAATAGGAAGAAAAGCAACGGATATGGTTTCGATTTCATAAAGAAAGAGTTTTCTTAACATTTGTCATGATAAGTATATGTTTCATGATTTTGTTGTTAATTCCGTAATGTGGATGTAATAGGGGAGGGGATAAAGTGAAACTTTAATCAGTGGGGGTCTTACTGCTCGTTACTGCGGGATAAAAAAAGACTGCTGAGGAATCTCAGCAGTCTTTTTCATGCAAATTACATTGAGAAGAAAATCCATACAGTAAGACCAACTGTTGCAATTGCAACGAAGAAACTGTATATCATTGTAAGGATTTGAATGCTTCCTTCTCCTTCTTTTAAGTGCATGAACATAATTAATTGTAATAACGCTTGCGCAATTGCCATTATGATAATAGTTGTTAATATCGTTGAAAGTGGCAAGTCTGTGTAAAGTGCAACATATAAAGCAAGAAACGTTAGTGCAAGCGATAAAATGAATCCGAAAACGTGTGACCATGGGAATCCGCTATGCGCATGCCCGTTTGCTTGATTGTTATTTTGACCCATTTACGCCACCATCCCGTTCAAGTAAACTAGTGTGTAAATAAAGACCCAAACAAGATCAAGGAAATGCCAGTATAAGCTGATAATAAATACTTTACGAGCTGTAACTGGTGTTAAACCTCGTTTTAAAATTTGGATAATAACACAAGTTGCCCAAATGATACCACCTGTTACGTGGGCACCATGCGTTCCAAGAAGAACGAAGAATCCAGATAAGAATGCGCTTGTTTGAAGCGTTGCGCCTTCACCAACGTACAAAATGAATTCTTCAATTTCAAAGAATAGGAAGCCTGCACCTAAAAGTAAAGTTAGGATAAACCAAGCTAACATTCCTTTTTGATTGTGTTTACGCATTTCGTGAATTGCGATACCACATGTGAAACTACTTGTTAAAAGTAGTAGTGTTTGAATTAAAAGTGTTTTAACCTCAAACAATTGCGCTGGTGTTGGACCATCTGCCGTACGACCAGCAAGGACTAGATAAGAGGCGAAAAGTGTTGCGAACAGCATAATTTCAGCCCCAAGAAAAATCCAGAATCCTAGGATATTCAATCTGCTTTGCTCGGATTGATATTCCAAAGGTAAGCTTTTATCTAAAGCCGCCATGTCATTTCACCTCTCATGCTATATGTTCTGTTTCTTTAATTTCATCAACGCTTACGTAGTAGCCATCATCATAATCGAATGAACGATAGATTAAGCAACCTAAAATACCAATACCACCGATTGCTGCAATCCAGAACCAGCTAAATACTAATGCAAAACCTGCAAGTCCGAAGAATGCAGACATAATAATAGGCACACCAGAATTACTTGGCATGTGAATTGGTTTTAATTCATCTGCTGTTGGTGTAATTGTTTCTCCGCGTTTTTTCATGAACCAGAAAGCATCAGCTTCTTTAATTTCAGGAAGTTTCGCGAAGTTGTAATGTTGTACAGGAGAATGAGTTGCCCATTCAAGTGTGCGGCCATCCCATGGATCTCCAGTTGTGTCACGTTCACCGTGACGTGCACTCCAAATTACGTTGTAACAAAGAATTACGAATCCGATACCCATCATTACTGCGCCGACAGATGCGATTTGGTTCAACCAACCCCATCCAAGGCTTTCAGAGTAAGTGTACATACGACGAGTCATACCATCTAAACCTAGGAAGTACATTGGGAAGAAACAGATGTTAAATCCGCTCATAAAGATCCAGAATGTCCATTTACCAAGGCGTTCATTTAGCATATGACCTGTCATTTTTGGATACCAGAATGTGAATCCAGCAAGCATAGCGAATACTGTACCTGCGATTAATACGTAGTGGAAGTGAGCGACTAGGAAGTAGCTGTTATGGTATTGATAATCAGCTGCTGCCATTCCAAGCATAACCCCTGTAACTCCACCAACTACGAAGTTTGGAATAAATGCCAATGACCAAAGCATTGGAACTGTAAAACGAATACGTCCTTTATATAGCGTAAACAACCAGTTAAATATTTTAACACCGGTTGGAATCGAAATCGCCATTGTCGAAATCGAGAAGAACGAGTTAACCGCTGGACCTGCACCCATCGTGAAGAAGTGATGAAGCCATACGACGAAACTTAGTAAAGAAATTGCAACCATTGAGTATACCATCGCACTGTAACCGAATAGACGTTTACGTGAGAATGTACTAATGATTTCAGAGAAAATACCGAATGCCGGTAAAATAACGATATATACTTCAGGGTGACCCCATACCCAGAACAAGTTGGCCCAGAGCATTGGCATACCGCCGCTCGCCATCGTAAAGAAGTGAGCATCAAATAGACGGTCAAATGTCATTAATGCAAGAGCTACTGTTAATACTGGGAAAGCGAAAATAATGATTACACATGTAATTAAAATAGACCATGTAAACATTGGCATTTTCATTAATTTCATTCCAGGTGTACGCATTTTTAAAATAGTAACTAGGAAGTTAATACCTGTCATTAACGTACCAAGACCTGAAATCTGTAAGGCGATTGCGTAGAAGTTATTTCCTACACCAGGAGTAAACTCTGTACCCGCCATTGGGAAGTAAGAAGTCCACCCAGCGTCTGGAGAACCACCGATTACGAAAGCGATGTTGAATAACATTGCTCCAATAAAGAATAACCAGAAACTTAAAGCATTTAAGAACGGATATGCAACGTCACGAGCACCAATTTGTAATGGTACAACGACGTTCATTAATCCTAGAACGAATGGCATCGCCATGAAAAGAATCATAACTGTACCATGTGTTGTAAAGATTCCGTTATAGTGTTCAGCGTTTAAATATGTTGTATCTGGGAATGTTAACTGGGCACGAATCATTAAACCGTCCATACCACCACGGAATAACATTATAACGGCAGAGATAATATACATGGTTCCTATTTTTTTATGGTCAACAGTTGTTAACCATTCATCCCAAAGCCATCTCCATTTTTTGTACTTTGTTAGTACGAAAAGAATCGCTAATGTCACAAGAACGATAGATGCGTCAGCTCCGTAAATAATCGGGTCACCTGTGACAAAAAATTCATCAAGCTTCACTGTGTTCACTCCAATCTGTTGGAATAATAGCTATTATTTTTTGTTTTTGTAGTAGTTGTAATCACAATATTCAAGTGATTTTGGATCTACATAACTTAAGTGATGACTAGAGAATGTCATACGACCAACTACACCAGGTTTAACAATATCGTTGTACTTATCTTCTGTTAGTTTAGGAGCAGTTTCTTGTACTTCTTTTACCCACTTGTCATACTTTTCTTTTGTTTTTGCTTCAACTTCGAACTCCATGTGAGTGAATCCTTCACCAGAGAAGTTCGAGCTACGACCTAGGTAAGAACCTGGTTTGTCAGCTTGTAAATATAAGTCCATGATCATGCCATCCATTGTATACTTCATACCACCAAGTTCTGGTACCCAGAAAGCATTCATTGGACCTACAGAAGTCAGTTTAAATTGAATTGGTACACCAGCTGGGATGTTTAAATAGTTAACGGTTTCAATTTTTTCCTCCGGGTAACTAAATAACCATTTCCAGTTTGCAGATGTAACATAAATTTCAACTGGTTTAATATGTTTGGACTCTTGCGGAACCTCTTCCGAAGCATAAGTTGCTTTAACTGTTGGAATCGATAATGCGATAACGATAATAACAGGAATAATCGTCCAAATGATTTCTAATAATGTGTTACCGTGTTGATCAGGTGGCTCATAGTCCATATTCTCTGGTTTTTCACGATAACGAATCAAGATGACTGTAAACAAGATGAATACAATTGCGATAATTAATGACATAAGCACGAATGACCAAACAATTAAATCATACTGTGCCTTTGCAACAGGTCCTTGCGGATTTAATACTGCGAGTTTTTTATCACAGCCACCGAGGAACAGAACTAATGATAACGGAAGAAGCGAAGCCAACTTCCAAAATGCTTTCTTTAGTTGCACGATTGAAAATCTCCTTTCTCCTTGGATTGAAACTATGCCAATAAAACAATATAAACCTATTAATTTATAGATGGCAATAGTTTTTGTGATATTGTTAAAAAATAGACACAAATGCACGCTTTTTAAGGTGAATATCATTTGTAACTTGATAACATTGTAAACTATTTTCCAGATAAAAACGTGATTGTGAGAATTTTAAGATAAATAAAGTTATACCAACATACCCAATAAATAGAAAAAAATTATCTTATCATAAGGAAGATTACTGAATTTTTAATATTTTTAGTTTATTGCCTGAGTTATATTTCTTTTTTGTTCAAATGTGACAACTTTCCGAATGTTTAACTTGGTATAAAATGTAGCAAATGATTATAAATGGAATCCAGCAAGACAGAGAAATTCTCTGATCTGGAATAAAGGCTAAACTAACAAATGTAAGGAAATTGAGTGAGAGATCTACGATTGGAACTATTGGATAAAGTGGTGTACGGTATTTTAAATCTACTTGTTGATTCATATGCCCCTCCCCCCATATTTTTTTGTATGTGTTAACTGGATTTCATTCTGGGCTTTTCATCATTAGTGGGGGTGAAAAACATACGGGGTTTATTTTGTTGTGAACTGAGTATGTAAAGGAAAAACTAACTACCTTATAATATTTATTAACATAGTGAAGGAAATGTAATTCTTTCACTATGTTAATAATTTTATTTTTAGTAAAATGTTATGAAAAAGTATATCTTTTTCTTTTTATTAGAAATAATTAGAATTATATGATGATA
>NZ_JBALMG010000005.1:7459-8293 GCF_036963225.1 Bacillus sp. JJ783
ATATTTGTGAATAATAATTCACAGAATCTTTCTAGCAAACTAGTAAGAAGAAAGGTACAATGATAGGAGTTGCGCCTTTAAAATAATTGATATAATGGAGTTTGGTTTATGATGAAAAAGTTAAAATATATTTTTATTTTCGGTATTATATTTGCTGTCGTGTTTTTTTTCGAGAAAGATAAAATTATGAGAAAGGCACAAGAATTACGGTTAGACCTTTTCTCTGAGATGAAAGAAAGTGCAATGATTACAGAGGTTCCGTTTATTAGACAGTTACCTGAATTACCTAGAGGTTGTGAAGTGACAAGTTTAGCTATGCTACTACAACATAAAGGTGTACAAGTAGATAAGATGCAACTTGCTAGTGAAATTCATCGCGTCCCATTTAAACAAAATGGTTTGCATGGAAATCCTTATGAGGGATTCGTTGGAAATATTTATACGAAAGCTGAGCCGGGATACGGTGTATATAATCAACCGATTTTTAATTTAGCAGAAAAGTATATTCCTGAAAAAGTAATTAATTTAACGGGCAGAGACGTGCAAGATCTATATAAAGTAATTAGTTCTGGTTCTCCGGTATGGGTAATTATTAATACAACGTTTAAACCATTAGCTGAAAGTAGTTTTGAAACATGGAATACGAGTTCAGGTGAAGTGAAAATTACATATTATGAGCATAGTGTTGTAGTAATTGGATATGATCAAAACTTTGTATACGTAAATGATCCTCTTGCAAACAATCCACGAAAAGCTGTTCCTCGTGCTGAATTTGAAAAGGCGTGGGAGCAAATGGGGAAACAAGCGATTACTATTTTATAAAGTGAAACTATA
>NZ_JBALMG010000005.1:8341-25437 GCF_036963225.1 Bacillus sp. JJ783
AGCCTTCACCAATCGGGCGTTTACTGCCGACAAATAGCGGGATAAAATGAAAAGTCATCTTGAGATGGCTTTTTATTTTTTGATATTTATTACGGAAAATTCTGAATATTATTTTAAAAGTTAACGGTTCGCGCTATAATAACATTTAACTTGGTGAAGAAGGGGAGAAGAGAAATGGATGTCGCAAAGGAACTGGTTTTATCAAAGAATCAGTTGATTGAGTGGAGAAGGCATTTTCATAAGTATCCAGAGTTATCTTTTCAAGAGGAAAAAACATCTCAATTTGTATTCGACATAATTCGGAAAATCCCGTATTTAGAAGTCTCAAGGCCTACTAAATATAGTGTAATGGCAAGGTTAATTGGTAAGCAGCCTGGTAAAACTCTCGCAGTTCGTGCTGATATGGATGCTCTTCCTATTCATGAAGAAAATAAGTTTGATTTTATTTCTACATATCCAGGTGTGATGCATGCGTGTGGTCACGATGGTCACATGGCAATATTGCTTGGTGTAGTACATAAGTTGGTAGAGGAAAGAGAGAAAGTTAAAGGAGAGATTCGCTTTTTATTTCAACATGCAGAAGAAAATTTTCCGGGTGGTGCAGAGGAAATGGTCGCAGCGGGAGTGATGGCAGGTGTGGATTGCATTATTGGTGCTCATCTTTGGGCGTCATTAGAGGTTGGAAAAGTAGGTGTAATTTATGGTCCTGCGATGGCGGCACCGGACGTTTTTAGAATTAAGATAGAGGGAAAAGGTGGTCATGCTGGAATTCCGCACGAAACAGTTGATAGTATCGCCATTGGTGCGCAAGTAGTTTCACAAATCCAGCAAATTGTATCTCGCCTCACGAATCCGTTAGATTCTCTCGTAGTATCTGTTACGCAATTTCATTCTGGGACAACTCATAATGTTATCCCGGAACAAGCGGAGATTGAAGGGACAGTGAGAAGTTTAAGGCATGAATTAAGAGAAGAAACAAAGAAGAAGCTTGAAAGGATTGTAAAACATATTACAGAATCCTACGGTGCTAAGTATACATTTTCTTATGAGTATGGATATCGACCAGTTGTGAACGATTATGAAGTTACAGAGCTTATTGAACATACGGCATTACAGCTGTATGGAAGAGAGAGAGTTGTTCGTTTACAACCAACGATGGCAGGAGAAGATTTTTCGGCATTTTTACAAAAGGCACCAGGAACATTCTTTTTTATTGGGGCAGGCAATGAAGAGAAGGGAATTATATATCCGCATCACCATCCTCGTTTTACAATTGACGAAGACGCATTACCAATTGGAGTGGAAGTCTTTGTATCATCCATTATGAATTTTATAAGTAAAGGAGAATGAGATGAAGAAAATACACGTGCTAGTACTTATTCCAGTTTTTTGTTTAGTGATTGGACCAGTATTTGCAAATTCGGTCACTCCTTACGTGCTTGGGATGCCATTTCTATTATTTTGGGTACTATTATCAGTGCTCATTACGTCTCTTTGTATGGGTCTTGTGTACGTATTCGACCCTGCTAATAAGGGGGATGTAAAATGACAGCATTACTTATCATTATTTTCTTCTTATTTCTAGCACTATTTTTAGGAATTCGAGCACAACGTGGGAAAGATATGAATTTAGAGCAATGGTCAGTTGGCGGAAGAGGGTTTGGAACTATTTTCGTTTTTCTCCTTATGGCAGGCGAAATTTATACGACATTCACATTTTTAGGAGGAAGTGGCTGGGCGTATAGTAAAGGAGCTCCTACTTTTTATATTTTAGGGTATGGTGCATTAGCTTATATTTTATCGTATTTCTTATTGCCTCCAATTTGGAAATATGCAAAAGAGCATAACCTCGTTTCGCAGTCCGATTTTTTTGCGAAGAAATATAGAAGTAAGACGCTTGGGATAATTGTTTCAATTATTGGTGTTATTTCTATCATCCCATATCTCGTTTTACAGCTAAAGGGGTTAGGGATCATCGTTTCGGAAGCTTCCTATGGAAGAGTGTCACCTGTTATTGCGGTATGGATTGGCGCTATTGTTATAACTATATATGTAATGGTTTCAGGTATACATGGTTCGGCTTGGACAGCTGCTTTGAAGGATATTATGATACTATTCATCGTTATGTTTTTAGGTATATATTTACCGTATCATTATTATGGAGGATTTCAGCCGATGTTCGAAGCTGTAGAAGCTGCGAAACCAGGGTTTTTATCTTTACCTGAAGAAGGAATGAGTATTTCTTGGTTTGTTTCTACTATTATATTAACGGCCCTCGGTTTCTACATGTGGCCTCATACATTTGCCTCTGCTTTCTCTGCAAAAAATGAAAAAGTATTTCGTAAAAATGCGGCAATCATGCCACTGTATTCTTTAGTTTTGCTTTTCGTATTCTTTGCAGGGTTTGCTGCTATATTACAAGTTCCAGGATTAAAGGGAGCGGATGTAGACCTTTCGTTATTCCGTCTTGCTCTTCAAACTTTTGATCCTTGGTTTATTGGGATTATTGGTAGTGCGGGGGTATTAACGGCGTTAGTTCCAGGTTCCATGCTTGTTATGGCCGCTTCCACACTATTGGCAAAAAATATTTATCGAACAATGGTGCCATCTGCTTCAGATAGACAAGTTGCTAAAGCTGCAAAATTATTTGTGCCTGTAGTAACGCTCGTAGCAGTATTGTTTACATTTAAAGGAGGAGAAACGATAGGTGCTCTTCTTTTAATGGGATACAGTATAGTTACGCAACTTTTCCCTGCACTTGTATGTAGTTTGTTTCCACGGCAGATTATTACGAAGCAAGGAGCGATTGCAGGAATGGGGATTGGGTTGTTAATTGTCGCATATATTACCTTATCTGGTTCAACTATAGCTACGATGTTTCCGAGTTTTCCGCAATATATAAAAGATTTAAATGTAGGTATAGTCGCATTGTTAATGAATATGATTGTGATGTTTATCGTTAGTGGATTCACGAAAAGTGTATCTATAAAGAAAGACAATATAATAGTAGAAAAGTAACCCGCGTGTTAGAGCTATCTTCGAAAAGAGATAGCTCTTTTTTGTATATATTTTCTTCTATTAGCGGAATCTAACTAAAAACTTGTTGAAAAGGAAGTTAGGTGGGGAAATTGTTAGAGCTAAAAGGTAACTTGTTTGAAGTTATGAAGGAAATTAGAGATGAGTTAGGTTCACCTAATGATTTAACAATTAGAGAAGTTGCTCTTGCTGGTAGCATTACACGTTGTGCGGTTGTTTTTTTATGTGGATTGACAGATAAGGATAATGTTTATAAATACGTAGTTCGTACACTTCAATATGAAGAAATACCAAATGAAGCAGCTGTGGTTCAGACATTGTTGGATCGTTTTATTTCTATTGCAGAAGTCGGTATGAAGACAACTTTTCCAGACATTATAAATGCGGTTTTAGCAGGAGATACAGTCATATTAATTGATAATATTCAAACGGCTATTGTTGTTAACAGTAGGGCTTGGGAGAAAAGAAGTCTAGAACCGCCAGTGACAGAAGATTTAATACGTGGACCGAGAGTTGGATTAAATGAAGATATTAATGTGAATAAAATGTTAATTCGCCGTGGTTTACGTGATCCGAAGTTACGGTTTCAATCTTATATTATGGGGAAGCGATCGCAGAAAGAAGTAACCCTAGTATATATAGAAGATATTATTAACCCTTACATCGTAAAAGAGCTAGATCGGCGTCTTCAATCAATAGTGACAGATGTCATTTTTGAGACAGGAACGATTGAGCAATTAATTCAAGATAATAATTTGTCTCCATTTCCGCAGTTTTTAAATACAGAAAGACCAGATAATATAGTGGCTGCATTGGCGAAAGGGAAAGCGGCCATTTTAGTAGATGGGTCACCATTTGCTCTTATAGCTCCACTAGTGTTTGTTGATATTTTTCAATCTGTAGAAGATCATTATGAGCGTTGGGTAATTGGAACGTTATTAAGAATTTTACGTATGGGGTCAGGTATCGCTGCTGTTTTATTACCTGCCATGTACGTAGCGCTTGTATCGTATCATCAAGGGCTCATCCCATCTAAACTAGCTTATTCTATTGCGGGAGCGAGAGAAGGGGTGCCATTTCCTGCTTATATTGAAACCCTAATGATGGCATTAACGATGGAATTAATACGAGAAGCCGGGATTAGGCTTCCGAAACCGATGGGGCAAACAATTGGTATCGTAGGTGGTCTTGTAATTGGAGAAGCGGCAGTAAATGCGGGGATTGTAAATCCGTTTTTAGTAATTATTATTGCGGTTACCGCAATTGCTACATTTTCACTTCCTGTATATAGCATTACGATTACATTTCGAATTTTACTTTTCGTCTTCGTGTTAGCTGCAACTGCTTTTGGGTTGTACGGAATCATTTTAGCTCTTATTGCACTTGCGGTTCATATTACAAATTTAAAGAGTGTTGGGGTTCCGTATACAACACCTATTGCTCCTGCTTTTTATAAAGATTGGGAAGAAGAATTGGTTCGCCTACCAAAATCAATGTTAAAAGAGAGACCGGAATATTTACAAACAAAAGATTCTACAATACGTCCAAAGGAGCGAAAATAATTGAAACCATTTGAGTATGGCGATGAAGAGATTGGATCTCGGGAAATTGGCTTTGCGGTATCGTCAACCATTATTGGTATAGGGGCATTGTCTATGCCGAGAGATATTGCCGATCAAACTTTATTTTCGGACGGTTGGATTATTTTACTTTTGGGTGGATTGATATGTGCGGTTTTAGGTTGGTTTGTAACGAGGGTAGCTATTTTATTCCCAAAACAAAACTTTGTTCAATATACAAGTGCGCATTTGACGAAACCTATTGCGTACACAATTAGTAGTATTTTAGTATTAACGTTTGCAGCTTTGACAGCATATGAATCGCGAATGATTGCGGTTA
The DNA here is from genome assembly GCF_036963225.1 of Bacillus sp. JJ783. Taxonomy (NCBI): domain Bacteria; kingdom Bacillati; phylum Bacillota; class Bacilli; order Caryophanales; family Bacillaceae; genus Bacillus; species Bacillus sp. JJ783. Next base: position 13,277 of record NZ_JBALMG010000005.1, read on the forward strand.
TTTCACAAACATATTTATTTAGTGATACACCAATACAGCTATTGTCTTTCTTCTTCTTATTAGTTGTTATTTATGGAGTAGCAGGATCGAGAGCGGCTTTATTAAGGTTAAATGTTCTATTCTTACCAATTGTTTTAATTGCGATAGTGCTTCTTTCTTTATTGAATGTGAACTTAATGGAAATAGATAATTTACTACCGGCTTTTCAAACGAATGTCAGTCAGTATGCTGTAGGAGTTAAGAATTCTATTTTTACATTCATCGGATTTGAGGTAGCTCTGTTTTATGCTGTGTTGTTGAACGATAAGACAGCGAAAAAAGCGCCAATGGCAGTTGCAAAAGCGGTGATAGTAAACGTGTTGTCATACATTTTAATTTATGTAACTTGTATTAGTGTTTTTACGTATATGACAACACGTGGATTGACATATCCAACAATTGAATTAGGGAAAGAAATTGAAATTGGTGGAGGGTTTTTAGAAAGATTTGATGCGATTTTTTTTACTACTTGGATTATTACTATTTATAACACTACAGCAATGTATTATGACGTCGCATCTTTATTATTTTGTGCTATGTTTCCGAAAGTGAAGAAACATATTTTCATTTTTGTAAGTGCCCCGATTATTTTTATGGTGAATATGATACCTAGTAATTCTAAAGAATTGTCAAATTACGGGACTTATTTAGCTTGGATAGATATGGGGTTTGTCGTGCTAGCGCCTTTGTTAGTTTTTATTGTATATAAAATAAAAAGAAGGAATGGTAGAAATGAAACACCTTCTTAAAATTATAATGGTTATGGTTTTAGCTGGATCTATAAGTGGGTGCTCTGAGTTAGAAGAAATAGAAGAAAGAGGATTTGTAGTAGGTGCAGCTTACGATATTGTAAAGGCAAAGAAAGCAAATCCAATTATGAAAGGGACGTATCAGATGGTACTTCCCAGTAAGTTAGCGCAGCAAGGTGGACAAGGTGATGGGGATGGCGAAAATTATATTAATGTTAGTGCGAAAGCAGATAGTGTGTTTGAACAAATAAGAATTATTGCTAAAAAGATTAGTCGTACATTATTTTTTCCGCATATACAAGTAATTATTTTCTCTGAAGAATTACTATCGAAACCGTATATTTTACAAAATACGTTGGATGTATATATTCGCGATCATGAGATGAGAAGAAATATTCGTTTGTTTGTTTCTAAGAAAAATGCAGAAGCTATTTTAAAACAAAGTGCAAAGCCTGAAAATTTACCAGCGCAATACATTGATATGTTAGCTGAGCATCCTCCGAAAAATGCTCAAATGATCGAGGCTGCAAGAATTGGTGAGGTACAGCAAAAAATGATTGCTAACCAAAGTTTCGTATTACCTATTCTCGAACTAACAAAACAAGGGGTACAAATGAATGGGGCAGCGCTGTTTCGTGGGAAGGATAATAAGTGTGTAGGCAGTTTAAGTGGAGAACAAACATTAGGAATGAATTATATAATAGGTAAAAAAATTGGAGGTTTTTTTACTATCCGCAAAAAAGACCAGCTTATTACATATGAAATTCATAAGATGCACCGAAAGATTAAAGTATCTACGGAAAATGCTACAAAACCAAAGTTTAATATTCACTTATCTCTGGAAGGTACATTGGCTGAGTTGCACTTTAGTGATCATAAAAAGGTTTTGAATGAAAAGCGTTTAGAGAAGGATATTTCAGAGGAAATGGAGAAACGCATCCAAAAATCGATTAAGCTTGTTCAAAAAAAATATAAGGTAGATGTATTAGCATTAGGGGAAGTATATAAGCGACATAACTATAAAGAGTGGAAAAAGATAAGTAAGAATTGGGATCAAGGCGAAAATTACTTTAGTAATGCTGAAATTACTGTTCATGTTCATCCAACAATTGCACATTCAGGTTCAGCTTTACCGAAGAGAGTGAAATAAGGTGGTGGAAGTTGTTTACTGGATTGGGAATTAGTTGCACTATATTAATGGCGGTTCTTCCAGGGACTATATATTTTATTCATAAAAAACTTACAACGTATGGTGCCCAGCCGTGGAAAAAGGATGCGCAAAAAAAGAAACCTGAATAAGTTTCAGGTTTCTTTTTTGCACAAAGCATATGTTGAAGGGGGATACCTTCTATGTATACTTTGCTTATACAAGCCCTAACCAATGTACCAATTGTGTAGAGAGGAATGTAACAACAATTGCAATAACAGTAGGGATTGCGAACGATAAGAATGTCCATTTTGCACTTTTTGTTTCTTTATATATGTTAACTAGTGTTGTTCCGCATGGGAAATGAAGGAGTGAGAACAACATTGTGTTTAGCGCAGTTAACCAAGTCCAACCGTGTTCTAAGAATAGATTTTTAATTTGATTAAAATCATCTATTTCAGTTAAAGCACCAGTTGATAAGTAAGACATTAATAAAATTGGAATAACAATTTCATTAGCTGGTAGCCCAAGGATAAATGCCGCTAGAATAAAACCATCAAGTCCTAGTAATTTAGCGAATGGATCTAGGAAGTTTACGAAATGCATAAGTAAGCTTGTGTCACCAACGAAAATATTAGCAAGTATCCAAGTTAATACAGCGGCAGGTGCAGCTACAATTACAGCTCGTTTTAAAACATATATTGATTTATCGAGCGTTGAACGCACAATTGTATTCCAAATTTTAGGTTTGCGGTATGGTGGTAACTCTAACGTATAGTGAGTTGGAACGCCTTTTAGAGCAGTTTTTGATAAAACCCAAGAAACAGTTAAAGTTACAATAACGCCAATTACAACCATTCCAACGACAACGCCGGCAGTAACAAGTGTTTGCATGCTGCCTGTATATCCAGCAGCCATAAATAATGAAGCCATTAAGATTAATGTAGGCCAGCGTCCATTACATGGGACGAAGTTGTTTGTTAAAATGGCAAGCATACGCTCACGTGGTGATTCGATAATACGTGTTGACATAATAGCGGCAGCGTTACATCCAAACCCCATTGCCATAGTTAAAGATTGTTTCCCATGCGCGCCAGAGCGTTTAAATAAACGATCCATGTTAAACGCAACGCGTGGTAGATATCCATAGTTTTCTAAGAGGGCAAACATAGGGAAGAAGATTGCCATAGGTGGTAACATAACGCTAATAACGGCTCCGGTACCACGGAATAAACCAAGTATTAAAACGCCATGTAGCCATTCTGGTGCATGCATTGCTTGGAACCAAGATGTTAAATATCCTTCGGCCCAGCCGAAAAATTCAGCAATCATCTCGGATGGTACGTTAGCACCAGCGATTGTAAGATAAAAAATAATAGATAAAATACCGAGCATAATTGGGAATCCCCAAATAGGAGAAGTGAAAATCTTATCTAATCTTTCTGAACGATATAATTTATCAGTATTCGTATATTGGACAGCTTCTTTACATATACTTGCGGAGGTTCGATAAATATCTCCGACAATATCATCTCGTATGTCCTCTTTTGAAAGTGTTTGTGCATGTTGAACAATATAGTCTAGCGGAAGAGCTTTACTGGCTGAGTGAGATTCCATTGATTACGACCTCCCTTACAAGTGGTTCGTTATGATGTTTTTGAAGTGCAGTTAAGAAATTCTTATCGCCATCTAAAATACGTAACGCAATCCAACGTGCTGGATACGTATTGCCGAACACTTTATAAATTTGTGGTTCTAATTCTTGAATCATATTTTCAATTTTTTCATTATAAGTAATTTTAATTGGTGTTGGAATGAGTTTTTTAGTTGCTACTTTAGCAATGATGCTTAGTAAATGTCCGATACCAACTCGGTTTCGGGCTGAAATTTTAACTACCGGTACACCAAGTGATTTTGCTAATTTCTTTTCGTCAATAATGATTCCTTTTTTCTCCGCTTCATCAATTAAGTTAATACAAATGACCACATCGTTTGTCATTTCCATCACTTGGAGTGCTAAATTTAAATTTCTTTCCATTGCAGTTGCGTCTATAACAACTACAGTTACTTCTGGTTTTTCAAATATAATATAATCTCGTGCGACTTCTTCATCTGCCGAATTTGAATACAGTGAGTAAGTTCCAGGTAAATCTATTATTGTATATATATTTCCGCCATGCTTATATTCCCCTTCAGCCTTTAAAACAGTTTTCCCCGTCCAGTTTCCAGTATGTTGTTTTAAGCCTGTTAAAGTATTAAATAATGTACTTTTCCCGGTATTCGGGTTACCAGCTAACGCAATGCGATGGTTACTCATCTGAAATCATCTCCTATTAATACCCCGAAAATAAGGGAGCTTTCTTCACTACGCAGTGCAATAGTTGTGTTGCTTACTTGATAAGCGACTGGGTCTCCAAGTGGGCTGCGTTGTAATACTTTAATTGTCGCTCCAGGAAAAAAGCCTAAATCTAATAAACGTCGTTTCATAGTTCCTTCTAATTGTATCTTCTCAATTTGTACAAATTCCCCTGTTCTGAATTCGGAAAGGGGTTTAGTATTAGCCGATACCATAAAAGTTACCTCATCTCTATATTTTTAGTTTTAGTTTAAAAAGTTTCCTTAGGTAAACTTTTTGATACTAATATAGTAGACTACATTTAATGATGCTGTCAATTAGTACTTTAAAAATATTCAAATATTTTTAGAATTGTTCCAATTTATTGAGTTGTACCGAAAAATATTACTGAAATTCTTCTTAATGTAAATAAAGTAAGAGTGTAAAATTTAAAAAATATAGTGGATTTGTAAATATAGCTTTAACTTAAAGGGCAAAATAAAGAAAAATATTTACATTGGATTTACATTGTTAAGAATAAATTTACAATACTGCGTGTTTAGTGTGGGTTTTGTTGGCTTTTTCAACTGTAAATGTTGGAATGCCTAGCTTTTATGGAATGTTATCTCTATTTACTTAAACTTAAAAATTGCTTAACACTCACATAATATTGTTGTCCTACAATGAATTTGTGTTCGAAAGAAGATGAATTCGAAAAGTGATAATCCAAATGGGGGTACAAGACATGATCATGAAAAAGGGTATTAAATTTTCTTTAGCGGCTTTAGTTGTTGCAGGTGCATTAGTTGGATGTGGAAAAGCAGAAAGTACGGATAATAAGGAAGCTGCTAAAGGTAGCGATGCAAAACAAGAATTATCAGGTACGATTGCAGCGGCTGGCTCTACAGCTCTTCAACCTCTTGCGGAGGAAGCTGGAAAGAAATTCATGGAGAAAAATTCAAAAGTTTCTATTCAAGTTCAAGGTGGCGGTAGTGGAACTGGGATTAACCAAGTAGCATCTGGTGCAGTACAAATTGGTAATTCGGATGTTCCGGCTTCAGATAAAATAAAAGATGCTGAAAAAGCGAAAGAATTAGTAGATAACAAGGTAGCGGGTATCGCATTCGCGCTTGTCGTAAATAAAGATGTAAAAGTTGATAACTTAACAGCAAAACAAGTACAAGATATCTTCACTGGAAAAGTGACGAACTGGAAAGAGTTAGGCGGAAAAGATGAGAAAATCAATGTAATTAATCGTCCAGCTTCATCTGGTACACGTGCTACATTTGAAAAAACAGTTATGAAAGAAGCTAAAATTAATGATGGAACTGGTACAACACAAGATTCTAACGGTGCAGTAGAGCAAGCGATTAACTCTACTCCAGGTTCAATCAGCTATTTAGCAATGTCTTACATGGTTGGCGATAAAAAAGGTGCATTACAAACTGTGAAAATTGATGGTGCTGAACCGAAAGTTGAAAACATCTCTGCTGGTAAATATCCATTCTGGTCTTACGAGTACATGGTAACTAAAGGTGAGGCAAAAGAAGCGACAAAAGCTTACATTGACTATGTAAAAGGTAAAGATTTCGAAAAACAAGTAGAAGATATGGGTTACATCCCAATGTCGAAATTAAATAAGTAATAAAATTTTATGGGGCTGGCTGCAAGGCCAGTCCTGTTCATTTCAATCTATGAAGTGGGGTCTGTCCTGTGATGAAGGGGAAAAAACAAATTAATTACGTAAAGAGTGAATATATAGGTAGATCACTTGTTACGTTTTGCGGTATCTTTATTGTTTTTATTACATTAGCTATTATTGCGTTTATTTGCGGCAAAGGAATTCAATCTTTCACGCAAAGTGGTATCTCATTTTCTGAGGTGTTAACTTCGACAAAATGGAATCCAAATGCTGATCAAGGTACGTATGGTGCTGTAATCTTTATTGTCGGTTCGACGCTTGTGTCGTTAGGTGCTGTTGTCATTAGTGCACCAATTGCTATAGCTCTTGCTATATTCATGAATTTAATTTCGCCGAAGTTTGGGAATAAAGTATTAAAGCCTGTTTTAGAATTATTAGTTGGTATTCCATCAGTTGTATACGGACTATTAGGGGTTACGATCTTGGTTCCTCTATTACGTGATTCGTTTGGTGGAGTGGGCTTTAGTTTAATTGCGGGTATTATTGTCCTGAGTATTATGATTTTACCTACTATTGCTAGTATTGCCTCTGATGCAATACGCTCTGTTCCGTTTGATTACTTGGAAGCTTCTTACGGTCTAGGATCGACGAAATGGCAAGCGATTAGCCGAGTTATTGTTCCTGCTGCAAAACAAGGGATTTTAACAGGTATAGTTTTAGGGTTAGCGCGTGCTTTTGGTGAAGCGTTAGCGGTTCAAATGGTAATCGGGAACACGATTAAATTACCGGAAGGAATATATAGTCCAACAGCAACGTTAACTGGTATTCTGACAATGGATATGACGAATACATTGAATGGAACAGCTTGGAACAATGCGCTATGGACGTTAGCAATGATTTTACTTGTTATTTCATTCCTGTTTATTTTAGTAATTCGAGCGATTGGTCAAAGAGGTGAGCGATAATAATGAATGCAAGAACGGTAAATAAAGTTTGGACAGGTATCTTTTATGCGGTTGCAGCTTTAGTTGTAGCTTTGCTTGCTTTTTTAATGTACGAAATTCTACAAAAGGGATGGGGATTTTGGGATCCTAGTTTCTTATTCGGAGAACCAAGTAATACAAGAGCTGGTGGGGGAATTGGTCCACAGTTATTCAATTCTTTCTACATGCTTGTTATAACGCTTATTATATCTATTCCTCTCGGATTAGGGGCTGGAATATATTTAGCGGAGTATGCAAAACAAGGTCGTTTTTTAAGTTTTGTTCGTTTATGTATCGAAACAATGGCGTCTTTACCTTCTATCGTTGTTGGACTATTTGGCTTATTAGTATTTGTTACAATGACAGGCTGGGGATATACAGTAATGGGTGGAGCGCTTGCTTTAACTATTTTGAATTTGCCTGGTTTAACACGTGTTTGTGAAAATGCGATTTCTGAAGTTCCTCATAATGTAAAAGAGGCGAGTCTTGGACTAGGTGCAACGAAATGGCAAACAATTACCCGTATCATTATTCCGTCGTCGTTACCACAAATCATTACAGGTATTATTTTAGCAGCAGGCCGTATATTCGGTGAAGCTGCGGCGTTAATTTATACAGCGGGTTTAACATCACCTATTTTAAATTCAGCAGCGGACTTCTCGAGCCCCTCGCATCCTTTAAATCCATTTAGACCAGCTGAAACGTTAGCTGTTCACATTTGGAAATTAAACTCTGAAGGGATTATCCCGGATGCGAAGTTAATTGCAACGAAATCTGCAGCTGTATTAATTATTATGGTATTACTCTTTAATATTATTTCACGCTTTGTGGCATCTGTATTACACAAACGTTTTACAGGAGCGAAAAAAAGTCGTAAAACGACGAAGAAGGTAAAAGCGGCATAAATTGAAGGCAAGAACTCTCTGTTTATAAACAGGGAGTTTTTTTACGGTCATTTTGTTGTTGGCAGGAAAAGAAGAAGAGTGACCGAATAGGTAACTTGATATATAGAAATTCGGATGAAAATAGGGAGTGGTTTGAAAGTGTTCTTTCTGCAAATGTCGGGATTTCCTGGATCAGGTAAATCGACACTTTCTAAGTATATCGCTAAGTTAACAGGTGCTGTTATTGTGGATCATGACGTCGTGAAATCAGCTTTATTAAAATCATTAAAGGCAAAAGGTGTTGAACCAACAGTGGTTGGGGGGATCTCCTATGATATTGAGTGGGAACTGATTGATTTTTTGTTGGAGCAAGAACATAGTGTTATATTAGATAGTCCATGTCTCTATGAAGGGATGGTTAAAAAAGGAATAGATTTATGTCAGAAACATGTTGCTACATATAAATATATTGAATGTTATCTTAATAATATAGAAGAAATTAATCGTAGGTTACAAACGCGTGAACGTAAGATAAGTCAAATTACACAAGTAGAATCAGAGGTAGCATTTAAAAAATGTCTGGCTGGCAGTAAAAGGCCTTTACATGGTGAATATCTTATTGTGGATTCTGGAGAGCCGCTAGAGAAGTATGGTAAAAAAGTGATGGATTATATTATGGATAGGTAGAGGGATAAAAAGGCGTTATCTTCATAATTGAAGATAACGCCTTTTGGTTTAAATATCAGGTGTTTCTGTAGAAGTACTTATTTTTCTGCGGGAGCGTCTTTTTCTCCCGATTTTATCTAATAGTTCATACATAACAGGAACAACTACTAATGTAAGAACGGTTGAAACGGCTAAGCCACCAATTACAACGACAGCTAGACTTTTTGATACCATGCTGCCCGCTTGAGATTGACCGAATAGGAGTGGTAGCATAGCGACGATTGTTGTTATAGCTGTCATAATAATTGGACGTAATCTAGTAGATCCGGCTTCTAGTAAGGCTTCTCTTGTTTCCATACCGTTTTCCCGATTTTGTTGCACTCTTTCTATTAATACAATAGCATTTGTAACGACAATCCCGATTAACATTAATGCGCCGATTAATGAATTTACGTCAACAGGTGTTCTTGAAATGATTAATCCTAAAATACCGCCGACAGCAGCTAATGGTAAAGAGAATAAAATCGCGAAAGGAGCACGTGCTTGCCCGAAGGTGATAACCATAATTAAATATACAATCCCAATTGCAATCCCCATAATTTTGAATAAATCTGTGAAGTTCTCTTGCATAGACTCGGTAGCGCCTGCGATATTTACTTTTGCTCCGTTAGGTAAATCTAATTCGGTTATAGCCTTGTTTACTTCTGCGCTTACTTTACTTAAATCTTCACTTGAAGCTTCTGCAGTAATTTGTATCGTTTCTTTCCCATCTTTATGGAAGATTTCTGTTTGAAGTTGCTTTTCTGAAATAGTTGCAATGTCTTTTAAAGGAATAGGTCCGTTAATAGGTGAGAGTATGTTTGTGTTTAAAATATCTTCTTGTTTGTTAATGGATGCCTTTTTATTTTCTATCATAATAGTTGTTTTTTCATTATTGATTGAAATTTCCCCGATAGGAGATTTCTTCATAAGGAATGATACTTGTTGTGCTACTAATTCTGGTGTTAAACCGAGTTGTTCCGCCTTTGTTTGATCAATATGAATTTGCCATTCTTTTTTAGAGTCTTCTATATTTGTTTTTACTTTAGAGAGAGCATCCATACTTTTTAGTTTTGTTTCGACGATGTTAGCGGCCTTTTTTAAATTTGTCTCGTTAGTAGCGGTTACGTTAAATTGTAAGTTGTTTCCGCCTCCGGAGTCAGAGTAACTAGTTTTTATATAATCAAGTTCAGCTGGTTCAAAAGCATTATGCTCTTTTTTTAATTCTTTAATATATTGGTCGATATCAGATCCCTTTTTAAAGACTACAAATATAGTTGCAAGATTGTTTTTAGTTGTCTGTCCCCATTGTGCATCTTCTGCGCTAGATCCCATTCGCAAAATAACATCTGTTACATCAGAATTAGAGAGTAGTTTCTTTTCGAAATCAAAGGCTTTTTGTTTTTTAGCTTCAGAATCATAATCGGTTGGAAATGTCATGTTAACGGATAGCATTGTATCGTCCTCAGACTTTATGTTCGCTTTCGGTAGTAATATGTAGGCTGCAATGGATCCTGCAAACAATAAAAAAGAAGTGAGTAGAATGATAAACTTATGAGAAAGAGCCCACTTTAATGTAGCGACATATCGCGGTGAAGAATGAGAATTGCGACGTTTTGTTTTTTTGAGTAGTAAAAAAGCCATAAGTGGAACAACTGTTAACGCAACGATTAAAGAAGAGAGGATAGAATATACAACTGCTAATACCATAGGTAACATTAGTTTTCCAATTACTCCCGATACGAGACCGATAGGTAAAAAAACGGCGACTGTTGTTAAAGTAGAAGAGGTAATTGCGACTGCGACCTCTTTCGTTGCTTCAAGAATAATATTTTTAGAGAAGGTTTCTTTTTGTAAACGACGGAAAATGTTCTCGATGACAACGATACTATCATCGACGAGACGTCCCACAGCAACGGCTAAGCCACCAAGAGTTAGAATGTTAAGTGTGATGTTGGATTGATGGAGTAAAAATAGTGTTAATAAAATAGATAGCGGAATACTAACGACAGCGATGAGTGTTGTTCGGAAGCTGCGTAAAAAGATTAAGATAATGAGAGTTGCAGCAATTGCCCCAAGGATTACTTCTTTGCCCATACTAGTGACAGCATTTTCAACTTGCTCATGAGTTGAAGCTAGAAGTTTAATAGAAAACTGATCTTTATATTGTTTGCTTATATCTTTAATCTTTTTATCGATCTCTTTTCCAATTGCAACCGCGTTTTTACTCGGCTCTTTCATGATGATTAATCCTGTTCCTTCTTCTCCGTTTATATGCGAGATTGTATCATGATGTTGTTTTAGTTCAATTTGAGCGACATCTTGCAACTTTACTTGAGGTGTAACAGTAATATTTTTAATGTCATTTACATTTTTTATATCTCCGATGACACGAAGATTGTATTCTTCCTTATTAACGGTAATTGCTCCGGCTGGGGTGGACGTTTCTTTTCCTTGTAAAACTGCTAATACTTGCTCTGATGTTACGTTTTTATCTTTTAGTTGGTTAGGGTCAAGTACGATGGATAATTCGGAAGTTGATTTTCCGAAAAACATAACATTGGCAACACCGTCAATGCTTTCGAGTTGTGGTACGATTTCTTTCTCGATTTGTTTTTCGTCAGCTTTTGAAAATCCGTTCTGCTTCTGGATGGTAATTTGAGCGAGTGGAATCATAGAAGTATTTAATTGGCTAACTACAGGCTTAGTTACATCTTTAGGTAATTTAATTGTATTAATTGTTTTTTCGACTTCGCGTGCCGCGTCTTTCATATTTGCCTTGGATGTATATGCAATGTCGATGCGTGATAATCCCTCGTTTGTGGAAGAAGTGATGCCATCGATATGTTCTAAATTACGAAATTGTTTTTCAAGGGGATCAGTTACGTCCTTGGCCATCGTTTCAGCATCGAGCCCTTGAGATAATGTCGTGACAGTTATTGCAGGGTTATCGATACTTGGTAAAAATTCCATAGGTAATTTAGAGCCAGAATAAACACCGAGTATGGAAATGAGAAAAACCATGATAATAATAGCGGCTCGGTTTTTTAATGAAAATTTTGTTAACCTATCCATAAGATAATTCCTCCATTAGTTTATTTATAGTTTTGTGGGCACTTTCTTACTATATAACAAAAAATGGATATCTTTCATTAATTAAATGTAAAAAAATTCTAACAATAATCTTAAGTTAATATTTCGAGGGGAAGTTCGTTATTTGTGGAAGTAAAGTTCCTGATTGGAGAGAAAAATCAGGAATTAAAGTTTTGCTCTAGTATAGTGGACTCGTTTTTTGTTACTCTACATTTAAATGGTTATTTGTCCTTCTTAAGTAGAACTGTGGTAATTGTAAAATTAAAAAAGGAGAGGACTAAAGGTTAGGAAGTTGCCTGGTTGATGATAGTGTATAGTAACTTGTATACAATCAAAATGAATGTTTTCAGTAGAAAGGATAAGGGTTCTTTCTATAGAAGAAAGTAGGGTAGATAACTTTTTGTGTTTTTTTTATAAAAAATACTTGTTATTTAAAAACCATGATGGTATATTAATAAACGTCGCTGATGCGGAAACGCAGAAAACGACAAAAAAGAAATTAAAAAACATAGTTGACATCGAAAAATGAAGGTGTTAATATGATGAAGTCGCTTCTGAAGCGGCGGACAAGTTCTTTGAAAACT
>NZ_JBALMG010000006.1:0-51986 GCF_036963225.1 Bacillus sp. JJ783
CCGCAGATGTGTATCGTATATGTAGGATTATAAAAAGATACTCTCAAAAATAGTTGATAGACTATTTTGAGAGTATCTTTTTTATTGCTATGCTACTATATTTGTTTTTTAACTTATACAGTATTCTATATTTTCTAAGTATGAATGTCATAGAAAAAGTCCTGTTTAGTAGATGAAAAATATAGTATATAAGGATAGTAAATTTATGGGGGGATTATTTTTATATTTGTAATATTCTAATGTTATAATTCAGAATTTTGTGGAAATTCACCGGTCGGAGTACTTATAATAAAAATAAAAAGATGATGAGATGGTGGAATGATGCAAAAGAAAAAACGTTTGCGTGAATTCTTTGAAATAATTGCGATTGCATGCTTAGTGGTGTTTTTGGCAAAAATCTTTTTGTTTTTTCCTACGACTGTAAAAGGCGCATCGATGAGGCCGACGTTACAAGATGGAGATAAAGTAATTATTAATAAACTTGCAAAGAGATTTGAAAGTTATGAGAGAGAGGATATTATTGTCGTGAAGACAGATAATTTCTACGTGAAGAGAGTTATTGGATTGCCAGGAGATGTAATTGAGATGAAGAATGATCAATTATATGTTAATCATCAAGTGAAAAACGAAGAGTATTTAAAGAATAATAAGAAACAGGCAGAAAAATTACTTATCAATTTAACTGAAGATTTTGGACCGATTACAATTCCTAAAAATAAAATTTTTGTGATGGGAGATAATCGTTTAGTTAGTAGGGATAGTAGGAACGGCTTAGGGCTCATTGATAGAACAGAAGTATTAGGAAAGCTCATGGCGATATATTATCCATTTGAACATGTGAAAATGGATAATTAGAAATAAGAAAAACCAAGCGAATTAGTTGCTTGGTTTTTCTTATTTAAACAGTTGGTGTTTTATTTATTGTTTCTTGTGAAGTAATGATTTCATTGTTTCGGTCGATATTTAACATGAATTTTCGTTGTAACAATTGCAATTTAAAGAGTGTTAAAGGATCATGATAAGTTTCTGGGTTCGTTCTTAGCTTTGTTAATGTTTGCTCATCTTCTTGTATTTCAAGTTGGGCCGCTTCTACGGTTTGTTTCAATATGCTAAGAGGGTCTTTAAAGAACATCATGATATCACGTTCTAGTGCACCTTCAAATACTTCAAATTGAAGGAAAAATTGTTTTGAAATCATCTGAGCAACTTCTGTATAATCTTCTGTTTCAATATATTGTTTATATTTATTTGATAGCATAGATTGATTTTTTTGCATATTACCGAATAATTTCCCTGCACTCTTTAAGAAAAATTGTGTCGGTGTAAAGCGTAATAAAATATTGATGTTAGCTACTGTAATTCTATTCGTCATTCTTGCAACATCTCTATCCCAGTCATCTAGTAATTTGAAATCACAAGGAAGTTTAATACGCTCTTCCTCATAGAGCTTATTAAAGGTATCGCCCATTTCATCTAAATAAGCCTGAGCTTGAATGAATTCATTATGAGCAGTTTCAATCCATTCTTGAATAGATTGAGTAAATTTAGGGAGAAGCACTTGCTGTACATGTTTTTGAATTCTTTCATTCATTGCTACATTTAGTTCTTCATGGACCAATTTGAAATCACTATCTTCTTGAACAAGATCAGAGCAACTCTGCAACAATTCAGGAATTTGAGAATGTATGTCCTGCGTAATCTCTTCTTTCGTTAAAAGATAAGATTCTGTAATGGAACGAATTTTATCTTTTTGGATGGCAGTAAGATTATTAATAAAACCATCAAGTTTTACTAAAATATGTTTATTCCAGCGGACGGATTTCACTAACGTATTTTCTAATTCCACACGTTCATTGACAAGGTATGCGATTGTTTTTTGGATAAACCATAATAATTTTTCAATGCGTTCTTTTTCAACGTTACGCTGAGTAAGGTTAGAAAGAATAGAGTCTGTTACGTTACCTAGCTGTTCACTACTCTCTTGTGAAGGAGAGTAAGGGAAAAATTGTGCTTCTGGGAAATGTACGAGTATTTTCTTTTTAATGTTGTTCGTGATGTTTTCACTAGTATTCGTATCAATTGTTTGTAAGACGAATTGAATTTGTAAATTTGGTACTTGCTCACGAATATATAATAATGTATCGAGCTCTTCATCATGTAATGGTGAAGCTGAATTTAGTACATAGATGAGACTATCTGCTGCCTGTAAGTATTCAAAGTGAGAGCTGTTTTTGTCAAGTTGTCCATGCACAGTAGGTGTGACAAGGAATGAAAACTTATTTTTTCGTAAAAATCTACTTGGTAATTTAACTTCAATACATTTTTTTTCTAATTCTGACTGAGAAGGTGCCGCTAGTATGTTATGAAGTTCGTCAAAGTTTGGTATATTTCGTATATCTAGCTCTGTAAGCTCAGTTATTTCAGTTTGACTATCATCTTTAAATGTAATTGAAGTTGTTATAGCCCCATTTAATATATTTTCTCCTAGAATAGAGTTAATAAAGGCTGATTTATCATAATCGCTAGCGCCTGCTACTAGAAGTTGTGTAACAGTTAAATCGTATAACTCACGAACAAGTAGTGTGAATTGATGACCTAAATCTACATCATTCTTCTCAGCCCATACAGCAATCGTTTCAAATAATGCTGATACGTCTGCCATATCAACATTTGCATGAGCTGATGCATTTGAAAGTAAGGCACCTGCGCTTTTTACGAGTAATGATTCTAGAGTTGTCGGTGAAACTTCATTCCATGCTAATACTGCTGCGGAGACAAGTAAAGAATCCTCGGTTTTCGTTAAACTAAACCAATTTGTTAATAAATCTGGTACAAGTCCTTGTAATTCGTGCATGAAATATTGTCCAGTAATCAATTCAAAATACGTCTCTTGATAGCGAGTAGAAATTTCATTCCAATCATCATTAGCGTCTACTTCAATATGTAAGAATAAGTGATTTATTGTTTGAATCCAAGGTAGATGTAATGATTCATTTTGATAACTGTTCCAAAGTGAAATAACAAGCTCTTTAAATTGAACTTGATCAATTGTATATAAGGCTTTTAAAGATTCATAGAAATACTCAGGTTTAATTTTTTTAGTAAAGCCTCTGTTCACATAATTTATTAAAGTATCGAACCAGTGTAATGATTTTGTTCGAATTCCTTCTTGAACAGCGAGTTCAATAGCATTATTCCAATCTTCTTGTTTTTCATAGAACGATCGAGCAATCGCAGTAATATTCGGATAGTCTGGTTGAAATGCAACAGCTTCACTAATCGTCTTAAATGCCAGTCCTAGACGGTCTTGCTCGATATAAAGAGAAAGAAGTTGTAGGGAAACTTCCATCGTAAGAGTTGTATCTTCTGATTGAATAGATTTATAAAGTTCCTCTGCTTTTGGTAAGAAACCTAATTCGAAATAAGCATCTGCAATATTCTTCATGGCCCAGAGAGCAAGTTCATTATTTACTTTCTCCCATTTAAATATTGCTGCTTCAAAGTCGTTATTTTGAAAGTAAACTTCACCTTGTGCGAAGCGAATATTAGATATATTGGAGAATTCATTTTTTGATTCATTTATATATGCTTCACCGAGTACTTCCGTTACCGGAATGGAAGTTTCTTCTGTTAAAAATGTTTTATAGTAAATCTTTTGGATAAATTGTTTTTCAATGGTCATGTTCGTTCCCCCTGTATAATTTAGAAAAATGATGTTGTATGTAAAAGGGTGCATGTTACTCTATTAGGTAGAAGTTGCATTATATAGACCAAACTACGTTTTTGCTAGATATATCATTTTTCCTGAGAGTTAAACCGTTGCGAAAAGTAACTTTCCTTTATTGTAACAAAAAAACAAGCCTATGAATTTTTATTTTTTAATCCCGATTGATGCAGGCTAATAATCAGTGGGGATGGATAAAAAACCCACTGATTAAATCTCTGTTTAAGGAATGGAATAGAAGTAGAGTTCATTATAAAAACAATGTATAGTGAATATGTATACCATGTTTGTCTTAAAGATAGAATGGGCACAATATGGAATAACGATCGTGTATAGGATGTGTCTTCCGAATGGAACAACATATTGGCGAGTTAATCGCACATTATGGTTATTTTGGAATTATTATAGCTCTAGCTGGCGGGATTGTTGGATTACCTATACCGGATGAGTTTTTATTGACTTTTATTGGATATAACATTTCAAAAGGAGTTATGTCAGGAACAGCTGCTTTTTTAAGTGGAATGGCAGGGGCAATGCTTGGCATTACATTAAGTTACATATTAGGTTTAAAACTTGGGCTTCCTGTTTTAAAAAAATATGGTCCGAAAGTTAGAATTAAGGAACATCATATTGAAAAAACACATATTTTATTTGAAAAATACGGTCCATTTCTTTTAATGATTGGATACTTTATACCAGGAGTACGTCATTTAACAGCATATTTTGCTGGAGTTTCAAATTTAACATGGTGGCGTTTTTGTTTGTATGCTTACGGTGGTGCACTAATTTGGATAAGTGTTTTTATTGGCCTAGGTTGGAAACTGGGAGAGAAGTGGCGCTTTGTTGAATATAGTTTACATCATTATGGAATATGGATTTTATTAGTTTCGGCAATTGTAACATTGATTGTGTGGATTTACATAAGGAAAAGACAAAACCGCTAATAATAGCGGTTTTTTAGCTGAAAGCAATAAATAATACACCAGCTGTAATAAAGACTACACCAATACCAGTCATAAAGTTTAACTTTTCACCTAATATAATCATCGCGAGAATAATGGAAAATACTACACTTAATTTATCGATAGGTGCTACTTGTGAAACTTTTCCTGTTTTTAATGCAAGAAAATAAAATAGCCATGACGAAGCACCAGCGATTCCACTTAATGTGATAAATAGCAGTGCTTTTTTATTTAAGAGAACATCACCGATATTTTGAAATTTACCTTGTATAATAATAACTCCTACCATAAATAATGCCATAATAATAGAGCGAACCGTTGTTGCGACGTTGGCATCGATTCCATCTAAGCCAATCTTTCCAAAAATAGATACGAGGGCAGCGGCAACTGCTGATAATAGTGCGAATAATAGCCATGAACTCATAGGGAAATTCCTCCGATCTTACATTATTATACATGAAAATCATTCTCATGTATAAATAACGAAATAAACCCCCGCCCTATATTTTTAATAAGGTGGGGGTTTATTATGCTACTCTGCTATTTCTTCATATAAAAAGTACGTTACATTATAAATATGTTCTACTTCATCATCCGTCATAAATAATAATTCGTCACGTTCAATCCCTTTTTTCTTTTCAATAAACTCAATCATGTTTTTTCGTTCTTCTCTTTTCATCAATTTTTATTTCTCCCCTCAATCTGTTTTAATACAGTTTATTTAAGTTACTGCTATTATATAACAGAATCTTTAGAAAGTTCCACCTATTTTATTATTTTTTTTAGAAGAACCTTTCGACAAAACAAGCCCGCTTAAAGGGCTTGTTTTCATTTTAAAGTCGTAAAAACTCGGGCTCGGTCGTACCAGCACCATCGATGTAATAAATTGTATCGGGATTGATTTTTATTAGTACGTAATTAGGGTCTTCCGCACCGAGTAACCAGCGTTTTAAGCTATTAGTCCAAAATTTGTTTTTTAATGTTTGATCTTCTTCGATGGAAGCTATACCTTCAACTTCAATGTAATCTTCATCTAATTTCTTTCCTTCACGTCCAAGTAGTACATGTACATTGGGATTTTTTTCGATATCTGTTATCTTTTTTGAATTTCGATCTGTTGCAACATATAGTACAAAATCTTCGTGGAAAAACATCATAAAGGCGCTATGTGGCTTATCGTTACGTACAGTAGATAATACACCAGTACGTTGACCTTGAATAATAGTTGCGATTTTTTCTTTTAAGTGCATATTTTTAGCCTCTTTTCATAATTCGTAATTTTTTCTGTCTGAACAAGATAATTTAAATATCTTTCATACTGTTTTCTTCAATCCGATTTTTTAAACGTAATTGTGATGAAATCGGACAAGTTAGGAGATGAATAATAATAATATCGAGGAGAAATACATACGATGGAAGGATGAAAAGCATGTTTAATAAAATATTTCTTACAGTAGCGCTTATAGGTGTACCACTTTCTGTAATCGGAAAAACACTTCATTGGCCACAAACCATTATGTTTGCTGTATACTGCATTACTATTATTGCATTAGCTGGTTTTATGGGGAGGGCGACAGAAAGTTTAGCAATCGTTTCTGGGCCTCGGATAGGTGGTTTATTAAATGCCACTTTCGGTAATGCCGTTGAACTTATCATTTCAATTTTTGCACTTCAGGCAGGGTTAACAGAAGTTGTTTTAGCTTCCTTAACTGGTTCTGTACTTGGAAACTTATTACTGGTAGGAGGGCTATCCTTCTTTATAGGTGGCCTTAAGTATAAAAGACAAAGTTTCAATGTTTATGATGCAAGACATAATTCAGCTTTATTAATATTCGCTGTTGTCGTAGCCTTTGTTATTCCAGAGATTTTTTCAATGAAGATGGATGCTGGAAAGACGTATCAATTAAGTATTGGTGTTTCTATTATCATGATTATTATGTACCTTGCTGCATTGCTATTTAAGTTAGTTACGCACCGTGGTGTATATCAACATAAAAGTGATGAAGTAGCGCATGAGGAAGAGCCAGAGTGGTCAAAGGGTAAAGCGCTACTCATTTTAGCGATAGCAACACTTGCAGTTGCTTATGTGTCAGAGGCCCTTGTACATACTTTTGAAACGGTCGCAAAGTCGTTTGGCTGGTCAGAGTTATTTATAGGGGTTATTATCGTTGCAATTGTTGGTAATGCAGCAGAACATGCATCTGCGATTATTATGGCATATAAAAATAAAGTGAACATCGCAGTGGAAATTGCAGTAGGTTCTACATTACAAATCGCCATGTTTGTTGCTCCTGTATTAGTACTGCTCTCGATGTTTTTTGCAGAAAGGATGCCTTTAGTATTTACAATACCAGAACTTGTTTCTATGATTACAGCTGTTTTCTTAACTATCGCCATTTCAAATGATGGGGATACAAACTGGTTTGAAGGAGGCACTTTATTAGCTGCGTATGTCATTATGGGAATTGGTTTTTATTTATTATGAAAAATAGGGATAACAATGCTTCAGAGGGAAAACACTAAATACAGTAATTTATATACCTTTACATAGGAAGGAGCCAGACAGGTGAAACGAGTATACAGCATATGTCTTTCAACCATGGTCTCGTTTATTTTATTATTTCCTAACAGTAGTTTTGCAAAGACAACGGTAGAAGTAAAAATGCCTTCATCTGTTTTAAATATTTCAAAGGATAATACATTTCCAAATGACGCACAAGATTTACCGCGTTTACAGCCAAGTAAGTTTGCTCAAGAACTATTGAAAACAGCAAATATCAAAATTGAAAATCCTGATTTAATTCGAATGTTTAATGAAACAACAATTTCGAATGCACCGCTTGCGGTAGGGTACCGGGCGAAAATTTATTTAGGTCAATGGGCATTAAATTATGAGTCGATAGATACATCGATTAATTGGGAATATAAGCAAGTAAATCGAAATGTATATGATAATCGCGGAGGAGATCGCTTATACCCACTTCGCTATAAGCAAGAAACCCAAAAGACAATCGAAGGTGATTTAACAGCGGATATGAAAGATGCTGCAGATGTGAAAAAAATGATGCTTCTAAAAGCGCTTGAAAAAGTACAATTGCCACTTTCATTTAAAACAACTATTGGTTATGGTACTGGACATGAGCGTGTTTATAACATTAGTCCAAGTCAACTTGGATATTTATATGCGTATACACCAGCAGTAAATGAAAAAGGAAAAGTAACATTTGGAGAAGTCTACCTTGTGTTAAAAGGGAATCAAAAAAGGCTTGTCGTGAAAAATATTACATCTCAAGGAATCGGAGCTGCTATTCCAATTCATGATCATTTATTTTTCAAATTTGTTTCTTCATCGCATGCACAATGAAATAAAAAACGTCAGCTTATAAGCTGACGTTTTTTATTTATCCCGCTATTTGCCGGACAGTAAAACTCCCACCTCAAAATTCGGCTGGAGCAAAGAAGTTAGGTGGGAGCCCTGCTGCCCGTAAACGCCCGATTGGTGAAGGCTAATAATCAGTGGGGGATGAACAAAACCCCCACTGATTAAAGTTTCACTTTATAACATAATGTTTGATGTTTTTGATAAGAAATCTTCTTTTGGATAGTAGCTATTTTTTACAAGAACATTCGGTCCAAGGCATTTCACAGCAGGACAATGACAACTTAATGATTTTGCTGTTTTTGTGTCACACCATTTGTCGTAAGCTTCTTGTAGCGTATTTGTTTGTACATTACCTAGAAGCGGGACATCACCGAAGTCGGTCACGATAATATTTCCATCGAAAATATTTACGTTCAAACGAGAACGACCATCTGGATCATTGCGGACAGTTACATTTTTACTTTCATGTAATTTCTTTAGTGTAGCTAAATCGTGTTCATTATCACTACATGCATAGAAAGGTAATGTTCCGAATAACATCCACACATTTTCATCACGGATCTCTAATAAATGTTCAACTGCATTTCGAATTTCTTCTTTTGTTAAAATTTCAAGTGTGCTAGCGAAGTCACTCGGATACATCGGGTGCACTTCATGACGTTTACAGCCCATTTCTTCAACGATTTGACGGTGAATATGTTCAATATGTGGTAGAGTTCGTTTGTTTAACATAGTTTCGGCTGATACGAGTACACCTGCCTCTGATAGAGCTTTACTATTTGTAATCATTCTTTCAAATAATTTAGCGCGCTGTTCATAAGTAGGTTTACGCTCCATCATTGCAAATCCGCCTTCAACGAAGTCATCGATTGTTCCCCAGTTATGTGAAATGTGCAATACATCTAAGTAGGGAATAATTTGTTCGTAACGTGCTAAATCTATAGTTAAGTTTGAGTTGATTTGAGTGCGAACGCCTCGTTCATGGGCGTATTTTAAGAGTGGTGTTACATAGTTGTCGACGGATTTTTTTGAAAGCATAGGTTCTCCGCCTGTAATACTTAAAGAACGTAGATAAGGAATCTCATCTAATCGTTTTAATAAAAGCTCCATCGGAAGCGGATTTGGATCTTTCGGCTGTAATGTGTAACCAACAGCGCAATGCTCGCAACGCATATTGCATAACGTTGTCGTTGTAAACTCAACGTTTGTTAATAGTAGTTTGCCGTACTCTTCAAGGTCCATATACGCTTCCCATGGATCGTAAGAAGGAGTAATCGGCTTCATTATTTGTGATATCGTCATATGAAATACTCCTTTGACTATTGAAATAACAATTTGTCCATTCTCTATAATAGAAGAATATGTGCTTTTTATAAAGTGAAACTTTTTTGTGAAAAAAGAGAGAGGGCTTACATTATAATGAATTACTGAGACAAATTTGATGAAATTACATGCCCATAGCCATCATTTTTGCGGTATAATAAAAGCAACTCGAATTAAAAGGAGAGTGCCTTCATGGGAAAAGCAATTCAAGATAAAGATTCACAACTAGTATATTTGAAAAAACGTTTAAATATGTTCATTGAAGTAATTGATACGATTGAACCAGAAGAGGTAGAATTAGAAGATGTAGATCGTCTTCTTGCAATGTTAGATGAATTAGAACTGAAATGTGAGCAATTTAAAAAAGACGAATAATATATTAAAAAGGCTGCCACTACAAAATTGGCAGCCTTTTTCTGTACGGATAATAGAAGGAATATAGAAAAAAAGGTATAATCAAGTTGTGAAAAATTTCATTTAACCTTTAATGGCGTGAAATAAAGTGAAACTTTACTCAGTGGGGGTCATTCCCCACTGAGTATTAGTTGAACCAATCGGGCGTTTACGGGCAGTTGATCTCCCACCTAACTTCTTTGCTCCACCTGAATTTTGAGGTGGGAGTCTTACTGCCCGTTAATGCGGGATAAATAAACAGCTGAAGAGTATAACAATGGAATTTTCATTTCATAACGTTTTGGTAGCGTTCACAATTGAGGGGGAAGTAACAATGGAAAAGCTTCAAGAAAGCATGTATCAACTAATTGTTGAAACGTCAACGAACTTACCGAAAGATGTTCGTCGCGCAATTCAACAAGCGAAAGAACGAGAAAATGCAGGAACTCGTTCGGCGATGGCACTTGGCACAATTACGAATAATATTAAAATGGCAGATGATAATATCTCGCCAATTTGCCAAGATACAGGGATGCCAACGTTTAAAATTTATACACCAGTTGGTGTGAATCAATTAAAACTGAAGGAAGCTATCTATAGTGCGCTTGAGCGGGCGACAAAAGATGGTAAACTTCGTCCAAACTCTGTTGATTCTCTTTTTGGAGACAATAGCGGAAATAATTTAGGACCAGGTACACCTGTTATTAAGTTTGAACAATGGGAAAAAGATTACATTGATGCACGTTTAATTTTAAAGGGCGGGGGCTGTGAGAACAAAAATATTCAATATAGCTTGCCTTGTGAAATAGAAGGACTTGGACGAGCTGGGCGTGATTTAGAAGGAATTCGTAAATGCCTTCTTCATGCAGTATATCAAGCGCAAGGGCAAGGGTGTAGCGCTGGGGTAATCGGCGTCGGTATCGGGGGAGACCGCACATCAGGTTACGAATTAGCAAAAAATCAATTATTCCGTACATTAGATGATGTAAATTCAGTTCCAGAATTACAAAAGCTTGAAGAGTACGTATTAGAGAATGCAAATAAGCTTGGCATTGGTACGATGGGATTTGGCGGAGAAACAACTTTATTAGGTTGCAAAGTTGGAGTATATAATCGTTTGCCAGCGAGCTTCTACGTATCTGTTGCATATAATTGTTGGGCATATCGTCGTCTTGGTGTAACAATTCATCCTGAAACAGGTGAAATTATGGATTGGTTGTACCAGGAAGGTGAAGATACACTTCAGCAAGATGCTGCGCAAGAACAAACAGAGCAGCGTGAAATCGTATTACAAGCTCCAATTACAGAAGAGCAAATTCGTGAACTTCGTGTTGGTGATGTTGTTACAATTAACGGCATGATGTATACAGGACGTGATGCGATTCATAAACATTTAATGGATAACGATTGTCCAGTAGATTTAAAGGGACAAATTATTTATCACTGTGGTCCAGTTGTAGTGAAAGATGAGAATGACAATTGGCAAATTAAAGCGGCAGGTCCAACGACAAGCATTCGTGAAGAGCCATATCAAGGCGATATTATGAAAAAGTTCGGTATTCGTGCTGTAATTGGTAAAGGCGGTATGGGTGCTAAAACATTAGCAGCTTTAGAAGAACACGGTGGTGTGTACTTAAATGCAATTGGTGGTGCAGCACAATATTATGCTGAATGTATTAAAGAAGTGAAAGATGTTGATTTCTTACAATTCGGTATCCCAGAGGCAATGTGGCATTTACGTATCGATGGTTTTAAAGCAGTTGTAACGATGGATTCTCATGGTAAAAGTCTACATGCTGATGTTGATAAAACATCACTTGAAAAATTGGCGAGCTTTAAAGAACCTGTATTTAAGTAAAGAGAAATGCATCTCGAATTATTCGAGGTGCATTTTTTGGTATATATAGAAAAACATGTTCAGCATGAAAGAAAGCAGGGAAACAGAAACTACAGGTACGATTATATATGGAAAGGAGACTATTTATGAAATATAAATGGTTATATATAGGTCTCATTTTTTCAATTATGATGGCACTTGTTCCAGTTTCAACATTTGCTTATACGAATACACCACATAACTGGGGAATTCCACGTCCTAAAAATGAAACGGTGCCAGATGCAGGGAAACTATATACAGAATTACTACAAAAAAATGGTGGGTTTTATTTAGGAGATACGAAGAAAAAAGATATTTATTTAACATTTGATAATGGATACGAAAATGGATACACAGGAAAGATTTTAGATGTATTAAAGGAGAAAAAAGTACCAGCAACTTTCTTTGTGACGGGACATTATATAAAAACACAAAAAGATTTATTATTAAGAATGAAAAATGAAGGACATATTATTGGTAATCATTCTTGGAGTCATCCAGATTTTACAACAGTAAATGATGCAAAACTTCGTGAAGAATTAACGAGCGTAACGGAAGAGATTAAAAAAGTAACAGGGCAAAAAGAAGTGAAATATGTACGCCCTCCGCGAGGTGTATTTAGCGAAAGAACGTTAGCTCTTACGAAAGAAATGGGATATCATAACGTGTTTTGGTCGCTGGCATTTCTTGATTGGAAAGTAGATCAGCAAAGAGGATGGCAATACGCTCATAATAATGTAATGACTATGATTCATCCAGGATCTGTTTTGTTACTTCATGCAATATCAAAAGATAATGCAGAAGCACTTGCGAAAATCATTGATGATTTGCGCGAGAAAGGGTATCATTTTAAAAGCCTAGATGATTTAGTAAAAAGCAATCAACCGTAAGCATGTATGCTTGCGGTTTTCTCATGCTATAATGATGTGTAAAAAGGATGGGGAAACGTATGTGGAGCGAACATGTTACGTTAGAATATCCGTACCATTTTGAAGAAGTGCTAAAGCGTTTAGCTTTCGACCCGTTAAACGTCATTCAATTAGACGAGAAAGTAATTTATGTCCCGCTTTTTATAGACGAAGAACAAATTGTTGTTCGTTTGCAAGGGATTGGTACTGTTCAAAATCCACAGTTTTGGATTTCTAGTCAGGCAGGAGATCAAGAGAAAGTAATGAAACGAATGAGGTCCATTTTTCACTGGAATGAACCGTTTCAAAATATACAAGATCATTTTTTAAACACATCATTACGTCCACTGTTTGAAACATATGCTTATACTCCAATTATATTAGAATTTGATTATTTCGCTTGTCTTCTTCGTTGTATTATTCATCAACAAATAAATTTGAAATTTGCTACGGTGCTAACAGATCAATTTGTAAAACGATATGGGACGGAGAAGAACGGCGTTTTCTTTTTCCCAACACCAGAAAGAGTAGCGAATATTTCAATAGAGGAATTGAGAGAGCAGAAGTTTAGTCAGCGAAAAGCCGAATATATAGTAGGATTAGCAAAACATATTGCAGACGGTAAATTAGATTTAGCAAGGATAGAAAACGAAACAGAAGAAGAAGTATCGGCACAATTGTTACCAATAAGGGGTATTGGAGCATGGACAGTGCAAAACTTTTTAATGTTTGGGCTTGGCCGGAAAAACATGTTTCCAGAAGCAGATATCGGGATTAGGCGTGCACTTCAAGGTGTATTTCAATTAGATAATAAGCCTGATGATGCATTTTTAGAAAAAGTGAAACAAGAGTGTGAACCATATTGCAGTTATGCAGCGTTATATTTATGGAAAAGTATAGAGTAGAGGTGTAATAATGATACAAGAGCAACAAGAGAGTAAGTTGGAAGTTGGTCAAACGTTTCCTGTGACAATTAAACGTCTTGGGATTAACGGAGAAGGCGTTGGTTATTTTAAGAGACAAGTTGTTTTCATTCCAGGGGCATTACCAGGAGAAGAAGTTGTTGCTGAAGCAACGAAAATTCAGCGTGGCTTCGCTGAAGCGAAAGTGAAAAAAGTTCGTAAATCATCACCACATCGTGTGAAAGCACCATGTTCAGTATATGAGGAGTGTGGTGGCTGCCAATTGCAGCACTTAGATTATAAAGAACAATTAAATCAAAAGCGTGATATCGTTGTACAAGCATTCGAGAAGTATATGAATGACAGTCTAGAAGAGAAAATTCGCCCAACGCTTGGTATGGAAAATCCATGGCATTATCGTAATAAAAGTCAATTGCAAGTGGGGCGTAAAGACGAAAAGGTTATTACAGGGTTATATAAGCAAAACTCACATCAGTTAATTGATATTTCTCATTGCATGATTCAGCATAAAGCAACGAATGAAGCGACAAAAGTTGTAAGACGTATATTAGAAAAATTAAATGTTTCTATTTACAATGAGAAAAAACAAAAAGGTTTAGTACGCACAATTGTGACACGTACTGCAGTTCAAACAGGGGAAGTGCAAGTCACACTTATTACAACAAAAGAAGAATTACCAAATAAAGATCAATTTATCGCAGAAGTACAAAAACAGATGCCAAGTGTTAAATCAATTATGCAAAACGTAAACTGGCGTAAAACATCTGTTATTTTCGGTGATAAAACATTTAAATTAGCTGGAAAAGAAGTAATTCAAGAAACACTAGGTGATTTATCATTTGAATTATCAGCACGCGCATTCTTCCAATTAAATCCAGAACAAACGGTTGTTTTATACGATGAAGCGAAAAAAGCAGCTGCTTTAACAGGAAACGAGAAGATTGTGGATGCGTATTGCGGTGTCGGTACGATTGGACTTTGGCTTGCGAATGATGCAGCGGAAGTACGTGGTATGGATGTAATTCCAGAAGCGATTGAAGATGCAAAGAAAAATGCAAAACGCCACGGATTCACAAATACAAAGTATGAAGCTGGTAAAGCGGAACAATGGTTACCGAAATGGGTGAAAGAAGGCTGGAGCCCAGATGTCATTGTTGTCGATCCACCGCGTACAGGTTGCGATGATAAATTACTTGAAACGATTTTAAAAGTGAAACCGAAACAAGTTGTTTACGTGTCTTGTAATCCATCTTCATTAGCACGTGATGTACAAACATTAATGAAGAGTTATGAAGTGGAGTATGTGCAACCAGTTGATATGTTCCCGCATACAGCTCATGTAGAAAATGTAGTGAAACTTGTTAGAAAGTAACATTCAATAAGGATATGTCCCTCACAAAGCAGGAGTTATGTGAGGGTATATTTTATTTAGCGAATGGAAGTAAGGAGAATACGATGAACAATTATAAATTGACGATTCAATATGACGGTGCGCGTTATAAAGGGTGGCAACGTCTTGGGAATAATGACAATACGATTCAGGGGAAAATCGAAAGTATAATATCTGAAATGGTCGGAAAAGAAACTGAAATTATCGGCTGTAGTAGAACGGATGCAGGTGTACACGCTTTGAATCAAGTAGCTAACTTTCAAAGTGATGAGAAGTTAGTAGAACATAAAGTGAAAAAATATTTAAATCAATATTTACCAAATGATATTAGTATTACGAGTGTAGAAGAAGTACCAGATCGTTTCCATGCTCGTTACAATTCTAAAGCAAAAACATATCTGTATAAAATTTGGAATGAAGAGCATACGAACCCATTTATGCGTAAATACAGCATGCACGTGAATAAACAATTAAATGTGAAAAGCATGAAAGAAGCTGCGAAACATTTAATTGGTTCACATGACTTCACTGCTTTTTCAAATGCAAAGTCTAAGAAAAAATCTATGGTTCGAGAAGTGTATACACTTGATGTTTTCGAAGAATCAGGATTTGTACAAATTAGAGTAAGTGGTAACGGATTCCTTCATAACATGGTGCGAAAAATTGTTGGAGCATTAATTGAAGTTGGATTAGGACAATTAGAGGCGGACGCAATTCCAAACATTTTAGAGGAAAAACAACGTAATCAAATTAATTGTCTTGCTGAGGCGAGCGGGTTGTACTTGGAGAATGTTAAATTTTAATAATAAGTAAAAAAATCGAGCTGATAAGGCTCGATTTTTTTGTACTTTGAAATTAAGAAGATTTTTCTTTCTTCATAAGTAGCTTCAAATTCCAAAAAGCAGCAAGCATAATAGCTGCAAAGGAGCCGCTAATTGTGCCTAAGAGCTTTGCATAAGGAAAGCTGCTCATATCAGCATTAATGAATAACATCATACATAGAACGGCAGGGAGAAGGTATAAGTATTGTAATAACTTTAATTTTTTATCATTACTCATATATATAGCCCCTTTCTAGCATGTTATATGTATATTATAACATATTTTTCCAAGTGATTACTTGTACTTGAAGAGAGAGTCATTTTATATGTGTAAATGCAATTTTTTAATTCGATATTGTAAGTTTTGTCTGCTCAATCCTAAAAACTTTGCGGCTTGTGAGATATTACCTTTATTTTCTTTAAGAATTTGATGGATATATTTCTTTTCCATTTCTTCGATTATACGTTTTAAATTTTGTGGCGTATCAGTATTGTGACTAGTTAGCGGAGTCTGCATATTGAGTTCCTTTTTTGCTAGTTCGCGAAAGTGCGTTGGCATATGGAACGCTGTAATGATATCTTCATCTTCTATTAAGTTCATGGAGCCTTCAATTATATGTTCTAGTTCTCTCACATTACCAGGCCAATCGTATTTATAGAAGAAGTTATTTACGTTTAAATCTACATCTTTTACGCTAAGATCAAATTGGATATTGTATTTTTCAATAAAATGTTGAACAAGATATGTAATATCTTCTTTTCGTTCCCGTAAAGGTGGAAGACATAGAGTAACAACGCTTAATCGGTAATATAAGTCTTGCCTTAATCGATTGTGTGCTATGGCTTCAAGAGGATCTTCATTAATAGTTGCTATAATACGAACATCAATTTCTTTTTCTTGTGTGCCTCCGATTCTTCGTATTGTTTTTTCTTGTATAGCCCGCAGCAATTTAGCTTGAAGTGTTGGACTTAATGAGTTGATCTCATCTAATAACAAAGTCCCGCCGTTTGCTTCTTCAAATAAACCTGGTTTATCTATTGCTCCTGTAAAAGCACCTCGATTTGTACCAAATAGTAGACTTTCCATTAAGGTTTCTGGTATAGCGGCACAGTTTTGCGAAATAAATGGTTTTGTTGAACGCTGGCTTTCATTATGGATGCTCTGCGCAAATAGCTCTTTACCAGTCCCTGTTTCTCCGATGATAAGTATGGAGGAGGATGTACGTATTACTCTCTTTGCTTCTGCAATGACCGATTGAATAGCTCTAGAATCACCAATTATGTGATCAAAGGTAAACTTAGTATTTTGTTTGCGAGAAAGGTTCGTTTTCATTGTTTGCTTTAAATGACTAATCTCTTTTGAAATTTCAATAGCGCCTTTAATTTTTCCATTTTCTATTATAGGAAAAGTATCGTTAATCGTCGTAATCTCTTGTCCTTTATTGTTAAAATACGTTTGTTTTATATTTTTGTTTGTTTTTCCAAGTTTTAATGCTTCTATAAGAGTACTATTTTTATTTTCTTCAAATGCAAATACTTCTAAAGGATTTT
Organism: Bacillus sp. JJ783; assembly: GCF_036963225.1. Classification (NCBI taxonomy): domain Bacteria; kingdom Bacillati; phylum Bacillota; class Bacilli; order Caryophanales; family Bacillaceae; genus Bacillus; species Bacillus sp. JJ783. Next base: position 17,254 of record NZ_JBALMG010000006.1, read on the forward strand.
TATCTAGCACATCAGAACGATCCATTGATTCAATGTCCATCATTTTGCGGTTATAGATAATCGTTTTACTTTCCTCATTAATAATATGAATCCCAATATCTAGTTCATTTAGTAAAGTTTCATATAGCATATTCATTTCAATAATCTTTTTAAAATTGATTTCTTCTGTATGCATGTATTATCTTCTCCTCGTTATACCCTATGAAGACTGACTTTTTATAATTTTATTAAAATTCTCATAAAATCGCAAAATTTTTTTGCTATTTTCTCTTAAAACTTTTCAAATGATAGAAAAATTTTGCGGTTATGCAGATTTTTTTCGTAAGAAATCCCAATTTCACATAGGTGTTGAGGTTGGTACGTATTTTGCATGAATAGTAGTTGAGATCTCTAAATTTAAAGAGTAGGGGGATTAGGAATCTTTATAGGTTATGCAACGTTTCAGTGCCAATTAATAAGAGGGAGGAATTTATAAAGTGAAGACGGTTGTAGAAGGCGTGTATAGTCCTTGTTACGGGAAAGTAGAGAAATTATTTGTTACTGAAAGTTCTTACGTATATGAGTGGGAGAAATTAGCGTTAATTGAAACAATAGATAAGCAGCAAGTGGAAATTAAAGTGGGAATCAGTGGTTATATTGAATCATTAGAAGTGGTAGAAGGCGAAGCTATCGCTGATCAAAAATTATTAATAACAGTGAGGGATGACCTGTTAATAACAGGTAGTGATTAATAGAAGTAATATGTATTTTGCACTTTTTAATAATTATTTTTACTATGAAGGGTTTTAAAAACGCTTACATTAAATGGGTTTGCAAAGTGAAAAGGGGGGATTTATATGATGGATCAAAACCAGGGATTAAAAAGGGAATTGAAAAGTCGGCACATATTTATGATTGCACTCGGGGGAGTTATTGGTACAGGACTTTTTTTAGGATCGGGTTATACAATTCATGAAGCTGGACCTGGAGGGGCAATTGTAGCGTATCTTGTCGGTGGGTTTGTTATGTATTTAACGATGCTTTGCCTTGGAGAGTTAGCGGTTGCGATGCCTGATGCAGGATCTTATCAAACGTATGCTACAAAGCACATCTCTCCTGCAGCAGGTTATGTAGTGGGATGGATGTCGTGGCTAAACTGGTCTGCTACGATAGGTATTGAATTAATTGCAGTTAGTATTTTAATGAAACGATGGTTTCCGGATGTACCGTCATGGATTTGGTGTGTAGTGTTTGCAGTGTTGCTCTTTGCTATTAATGCATTATCTTCAAGAAGTTTTGCGGAAGTTGAATTTTGGTTTGCAAGTATTAAAGTCATTACAATCATTGCATTTATTATTTTGGGCGGGGCGGCAATGTTTGGTTTTCTAGATATGAAAGGAAATGAACCAGCACCAATGTTTTCTAGCTTTACTGATTATGGTGGATTATTCCCAAATGGATTATCGGCTATTTTAATTACGATGATTGCAGTTAATTTTTCCTTCCAAGGAACAGAACTAGTTGGTATTGCAGCTGGTGAGAGTGAAAATCCAGAGAAAACTATCCCGAAGGCAATTAATAATACAGTTTGGCGCATACTTATTTTCTTTGTACTATCTATTTTTATTCTTGCGGGACTATTTCCTTGGCAGCAAGCAGGTGTGATAGAAAGTCCATTCGTAGTTGTATTTGATAAAATTGGTATTCCTTATGCGGCTGATATTATAAATTTCGTTATTATTACAGCTGTACTATCAGTTGCGAATTCAGGATTATATGCAACTTCCCGTATGCTATGGTCGATGTCGAATCAAGGAATGATTAGCCCAATTTTTGGTAAGTTATCTAAAAATGGTGTTCCTATTTATGCATTGATTGTAAGTACGTTTGTAGGATGTCTCTCATTACTATCAGGTATTTATGCGGAAGATACAGTTTATTTATGGCTTCTTTCAATTGCAGGGTTCGGAGCGATATTAGTTTGGGCATCTATTGCTTTATCTAACCTATTAGCTAGAAGGACATACTTAAAGCAGGGCGGGGATATTAAGAATTTGAAATTTAAAACACCACTGTATCCATTTGTTCCAATTCTTGCGTTAGTATTAAATTTAACTGTAATTGTTGGAATGGCTTTTATTCCGGAACAAAGAATGGCATTGTATTGTGGTATTCCATTTATGATCGTTTGTTTACTGTTTTATCGTGCTACCAAAAATAAGCGAAGTAAAGTAGAACTTATTGAAAAGACAAATACAACAGAATTAGAAAGTTTACCCCGCATTAACGGGCAGTAAAACTCCCACCTCAAAATTTGGCTGGAGCAAAGAAGTTAGGTGGGAGATAAACTGCCCGTAAACGCTCGATTGGTGAAGGCTAATAATCAGTGGGGATGAATCCCCCCACTGATTATAGTTTCACTTTATAATATTGATTAATTTGGAGACTGTAAGATTGTAAACAGTCTCTTTTTTTGTGAAAATAAAGCTGGAAACATACCACGTATGCAAAGGGGAATTAGCAATGAATCAAGAAGTTTCACAGCTATTAAAACAGATTGATTTACGAAAAGATGAGCTACTAGAACTTACAAAAGCTTTAATTCGCTTTGAAACACCAGCACCACCAGCAAGAAATACAAATGAGGCGCAAGAATTTGTTGCAGGGTTTCTAAAAAAACGAAATTTTAGTATTGATAAATGGGATGTATATCCGAATGATCCGAATGTTGTTGGAGTGAAAAAAGGGACAGCAAGTGAGTCACATAAAAGTCTCATTATTAATGGACATATAGATGTTGCAGAAGTATCAAAGGACGAGCCGTGGGAAACAAATCCGTTTGAGCCATTTATAAAAGACGGTTGGTTAGTTGGGAGAGGTGCGGCAGATATGAAAGGTGGACTAGCTGGAGCCTTATTTGCTATTCAGCTTTTAGAAGAAGCGGGGATTGAATTACCTGGGGATTTAATTTTTCAATCGGTAATTGGCGAAGAAGTAGGAGAAGCAGGGACACTTCAATGCTGTAAACGTGGTTACGATGCTGATTTTGCAGTAGTAGTGGATACGAGCGATTTACATATGCAAGGACAAGGCGGCGTAATTACTGGATGGATTACTGTGAAAAGCCCGCAAACGTTTCATGATGCAACACGTAGACAAATGATCCATGCTGGAGGACGTCTATTTGGAGCGAGTGCGATTGAGAAAATGATGAAAATTGTACAAAGCTTACAAGAATTAGAGCGTCATTGGGCAGTCATGAAAACATATGAAGGCTATCCATCTGGAACAACAACAATTAATCCAGCTGTTATTGAAGGAGGACGTCATGCGGCATTTATTGCGGATGAGTGTCGATTGTGGGTAACCGTACATTTTTATCCAAATGAAACGTATGAACAAATAATAGAAGAAATAGAAGAGTATTTAGGAAAAGTGGCAGCAGCAGATCCATGGTTAAGCGAGAACCCACCACAATTTAAGTGGGGCGGAGAATCAATGATTGTGGATCGTGGCGAAATTTTTCCTTCTTTAGAAGTAGATAGCGAACATGTTGCTGTAAAAACTCTAAATTCAGTACATGAATCTATTTTATCTAAAAATGCAATTTTAGATATGTCAGCAACGGTAACTGATGGAGGTTGGTTTAGTGAGTTCCACATTCCAGCGATTATTTATGGACCAGGCACACTAGAAGAAGCACACTCTGTAAATGAGAAGGTTGAAGTTGAGCAGTTAATTGAATTTACAAAAGTAATAACAGCGTTTATATATGAATGGTGTCATACGAGAAAATAAGGAAATAGTTTGATTTTTGAATCGTGCGAGTAAGTATGCTTGTACGATTTTTTTGTAACTATTTCAGAGGGTGATAAATTCAATATCTGAAATAGCTTGTTATGCTTTTTATGTTCTTCGTTTGACTTCAATTAATTTCTCTTTAGCTAATTCAACGGCAATGGCATCATCTAAATAGCCAATTGGAAAAAGATAATCGGGGATAATGTCTGTTGATAAAATGAAATATAGTAAGGCACCCCCAATAATTGCACGTTCTTCGTTTGAAATGGTTTCTGTACAAAATTGTTGATACATACTTGTTAATTGTTCAATGAAAGGGCCAGCACTATCAATTTGTTCTAGTTTACTTTTGAAACTCTCGTGAATACGTTTTTCGCCTTCAGTAGTTTGAGCATAGCGCTCGTAATTTTCAAGTTCTTGTTTCACACGAGTTGTTGTGTACTCGAAGTCGAATAGGTTAGAGGATTGTAATGTTTGCTGAATTGTATCGAGAGATGTGTACATATCTGCTTTTTCTTTATTTATGTGTGGAGAGTCGGGATACATTTCATCAAGTAATAATTGCGGTGGAACTTGTAGACATTTTGCGAATTTTTGTAAATGGTTTTGCTTCGGTTGTTGTTTGCCATTAATTATTCTTGAAATTGTTGCAGGATCAATATTTGTCAGTGTTCCTAGTTGGCGCATAGATAGAGCGCGCTCCTTTAACAGTTTCTTTATTAATTTACCGAGCCGCTCATTTGGATTTTCATTGGGCATAATGTAGGCACTCCTTTTCTATTGTTTATCGTTGAAAAAATGTTGAGCATTTATTACAAGTATATGAAACAGACAAGCACAGTTGCTCAACATTTTCATAATATGCAATGAAAAGTGAGAAAGGGGTGACTGTAAGATGAGTACAGCGGGTTTATTTTCAATTTTTTTAATCGGGATTGCGTCTAATTTAGATAATGCAGGTGTTGGGATTGCATATGGCATTCGCAAAATTCGAATTTCGTGGTTTAACAATTTTATCATCGCATTTTTTGGATTTTTATTTACTTTACTAGCTGGATTTTTTGGGAATTGGATCGCATTATTTATTTCAGAGTTCACAGCAAACATTATTGGAGCAATCGTTTTAGGCATAATCGGGGTGTTTATTTTATGTCAGCCTTTCTTGAGTCAACAAGATACCGTAGGATCTAAAGATAGTAGTGTACTTATGGGGGTTTTACGTGATCCAGAAAAAGCAGATTTTGATGGTTCTAAAACAATTAGTTTTTCGGAAGCAATTGTTTTAGGAGTTGCATTATCCATAAATAATATTGCAGGTGGATTTGATGCTGGAGTAACAAATTTAAATCTTTGGCTTACGGCATGTATTTCTGGGATTTTTAGTTTTATTTGTATTAGCGGTTTTACGTATGTGGGTAAAAGATTTTTAGCTGAATACTTAGGGAAATGGGCAACTATAATTGCAGGTGTGTTATTAATTCTTATTGGAATTGATCAATTGTTGTAAGAAGGATAGAGAAAACAGTATTCGAGTATTTCCTTGGAAATACACTAAGAAATTGCATATATCGACGTGAAATCTTTTCAAGGTAACGAAAATTTGCAAGTATTATCCAATTTTTGCGCAAAAGGTTTAAAAAAATAAAAGCACCTTTATAGGTGCTTTTTAGCGTATATCTTCAATTAGTTGTGCACATTCATCATCATGCATACTGTACTCACTTAAAACTTGAATACAAAGCCATTTCAGTTCTTCAATACTATGTTCAAGTTCTTCGGGCAGTACATGGTAAATGTCTTCAAGTCCCATTCCGAAATGAATAAGTTCTAGTACTTGATCATCGATGTTCCGATCCATTAATAGTTCAAGCACTTCTAAATTGAATATGTATCGGTGAGCTTCATCGAGTGAAACAACTTTTAGTTTCAAACTTTCTACAATACTCAATATGAAAAGGAGAATTGTTTTTTCGAGAACAGGTTGTTTCTCCATTTGAAATATGAGTTTCATCTTTTACACCTCCACATACAGCGCTAGGTTGTACTATATTATTCAGGAGGGGGGAACAAATATGCATAATAAAGAGAACTTTTATTACTGTTTTTTTGAATTGTGTTGATGCCTAGTAGAACGGACTTTTTCGTGAAATAAAAAATCCTGCCAATATAGCAGGATAACTTCTAAATTAAAACATACTCCAACCTTCTTGGGCAGAAAGTAATTCGAGAATTTTAAAACCAGCGATACTATTTCCGTTTGCATCTAAAGCTGGTCCGAAAATACCGATTCCCATTTCGCCTTTTACGCAGCCGAAAATGCCGCCCGCTACACCACTTTTTGCAGGGATTCCAACACGAATTGCAAATTCACCAGATTCATTATACATCCCGCAAGTAACCATAAATGTTTTACAGATTTTCGTAATATGTTTAGGGATGATCTGTTTCTTTTTATATGGATCATATCCATCCATTGCAAAAATTAAGCCAATACGTGCTAAATCGATACAGTTTACTTCAACTGCACATTGACGAGTGTATAAATCCATAAGTTCTTCAATATCACAATCGATAATGCTGTTTTGTTTCATATAGTAACAAAGTGAACGGTTCAAGTAAGCAGTCTCTAATTCTGAATTAGCAACTGTAGAAGAATAATTAATAGTAGGATTATCTGTTATTTCACGTACAAAATGAAGAATATGCTCCATTTTTTCTTCGTTATCTTTTCCAGCTAACATGCTTGTAATAGCTAGTGCTCCTGCATTAATCATTGGATTAAGAGGTTTGGAAGGACTTGTCGTTTCTAACTTAATAATAGAATTAAAAGGGTCACCAGTTGGCTCCATTCCGACTTTAGAAAATACATATTCTTCACCACGATCTAAAAGGGCAAGTGCAAGTGTAATTACTTTGGAAATACTTTGAAGAGTAAATAGTGTTTGTGAGTTGCCAGCATGGATATATTCTGTTTCTTTATGGAAAATGGCAATCCCTAAATCAGCTGGATCTGCATTTCCTAGTTCGGGGATATAAGTAGCAAGTTTTCCTTTTTTCGTATATGGTTTTACTTGTTCTAACAACTGCCGTAAGTTGTTTGTTTCAATGCACTGCATAGTACCAACGCTCCTATTTCGAATTAACTAAGTTTACTTTTCCCGATATGCTCGGAAATAAATAATAACATGAAAAAGTGGAATGATAAAACGAAAGTTAAATGTTTATAGTGAGTTTTCAGTGCCAATGATCTGCTATTAAAAAAGGAGAATTTTCCTTTTATATAACAGTTTAGAAATAGAAAACTTATCCATAAAAAGTTCGGAAATAAAAACTACACATCTATACAACTATATGTTATTATGGTTATGTAATAGAAAGCGTTTTCTAAAGCGTACTTATAATGATAACGATTTCATAAATTTGATAGGGGGAATTAAAATGTTGCAGTTTTTACAACGTATTGGTAAAGCGTTAATGCTTCCAATCGCAGTACTACCAGCAGCAGGATTATTGCTTCGTTTAGGGCAAGAAGATGTATTTAATATTCCTGTTATGGCACAGGCCGGTGCAGCAATTTTTGATAATTTAGCACTTATTTTTGCAATTGGTGTTGCAATCGGTTTGTCTATTGATGGTAGTGGAGCAGCAGGACTTGCTGGGGCAATCGGATATCTTGTTTTACAAAATACAACGAACGCTCTAAGTAAGGCATATTCAGCAGCAGAGCTGAATGATAAATTAAAAAGTGTTCAGGATTTAGTCGGTTCAGCAGATCCAACTAAATTAGCAGATACAATGACAAAAGTTTCAAAAGCAGCGGCGCTAACGCCAAAAATAAATATGGCCATACTTGGTGGTATTATTGCTGGGGTTGTTGCGGGGTTACTATATAACAAATTCCATAAGATTAAATTACCAGAATGGTTAGGTTTCTTTGCGGGGAAACGTTTCGTACCAATCATTACTTCTATTGTAATGCTTCTTCTAGGATTAGTATTCGGTCAAATTTGGCCAACAATTCAAAGTGGTATTGATGCGGTAGCACACGGCATCGTGAACTTAGGTTCAGTTGGTGCTGGTTTATTCGGATTATTAAACCGTTTATTAATTCCAATCGGTTTACACCATGTAATGAACACATACTTCTGGTTTGTACTTGGTGACTTTACAAACGCAGCTGGTGATATCGTTCATGGTGATATTGCACGCTTCTTTGCAAAAGATCCATCAGCAGGTATGTTTATGACTGGTTTCTTCCCAATCATGATGTTCGGTTTACCGGCAGCATGTTTCGCAATGATTGCGGCTGCTAAACCAGAAAAACGTAAAATGGTTACAGGTATGTTAGGTGGTCTAGCATTAACTTCATTCTTAACTGGTATTACAGAACCAATTGAATTCTCATTCATGTTCTTATCACCAGTATTATATGGTATTCATGCAGTATTAACAGGTCTTTCTTTATTCATTACAACGACACTTGGCATTCATGATGGTTTCTCATTCAGTGCCGGTGCAATCGATTACGTTTTAAACTTTGGTATTGCAACAAAACCAGTATTATTAGCGGGAATCGGTTTAATTTACGCAGCAATTTACTTTGCAGTATTCTACTTCTTAATTAAGAAGTTCGACTTAAAAACTCCTGGTCGTGAAGATGAAGATGAAGATGAGTTAGCTGAAGAGGGTGATGCACCAGTTGCAGGTTCAATTGGTGAAACTTACGTAGCTGCTTTAGGCGGAAAAGAGAACTTAGCAGTTATTGATAACTGTGCAACTCGTCTACGCTTACAAGTGAAAGATGCAAGTTTAGTAAATGAACCAGCATTAAAACGTGCCGGTGCAAAAGGTGTTATGAAATTAAGTAACACAAGTGTACAAGTTATCGTAGGTACAAACGTTGAATCAGTTGCCGATGATATGAAAAAACACGTATAGATAGTTAGATAAGAGGATATCCAAAAAGATTGATAACGCCAGTCTTTTACAGGATATCCTCTTTTATTATGTTGAAATTTCAAAGGGAATCTTACTTTTGTAAATTTTCTTTTTCTTTTTTATGCATATAGGTTGGTAATATGTTCAGCGCGTGATAAAGTAGGGATGATATAGAATGGAGTGTCTATAATCTACTGAAATGATTTGGAAAAAGTCTTGTGTAGATGAATTAAATTATCGGTAAATAAGGGGAAAAAGGTAATCATGGATCAGGAAAAAAATACTGTTAATGGGAAAGTAAGTCGTCCGATTGTATACATAAAAAGAACAATCATTCTCGTTCTACTATTTTCACTTGTATATTTCATGTATACAAAAATTGTTGCGCATAATAAAAAAGAGGAAACTTTAAAAGCAGCAGCAGAAATGAAGAAGCAAGAAGAGATAAAAAAGAAAGAAGAAATGAAAAGGCAAGAAGCTGAAAAACAAAGAAAACAAAAAGAACAGGAAGAACAGATAAAACAGGCGCAAGTTATAGAGAAACCTGCTGAAGGACCGCCTCAAGAGATTAATGAAAACGCTCAATTGGATCAATATTTACAAAACGCAGGATTTAGTGGGACAGCTGTTATTGTGAAGAACGGAAAAGTTCTTTTGAATAAAGGATACGGTATGGCGAACAAAGAGAAGCAAGTACCGAATAATTCAGAAACAACCTTTTATATTGGCTCTATTTCAAAGGCATTTGTAGCGACCGCTATTATGCAATTGAAAGATCAGAATAAATTACAAGTAGAAGATACAGTAGCGAAGTATATCCCAGATTTCCCTCAAGGTAATAGCATTCAGCTAAAACATTTACTAACACATACATCAGGAATTCCTGAATATGAGCAGGGAACAGAAGATATCTCTCATGAAGAACTGATAAAGCGGATAGGGAATCAAAAGCGTATTGGCGGTCCAGGAGAGAAATGGAAGTATTCCGATTCGAACTACTCTATACTTGCTTACATTGCTGAGAAGGTAAGTGGACAACCATTAGAAGAATATATTAAACAACATATTTTTGCTACTGCTGGTATGAAGCATTCTGGTTTTGGTAAAGCGTTAGAGCAAACAAGGTTCCCATCAACGGGTTATAAAATAGTGAATAACAACATGACAACACCTAACATTCCGAGCATGTCACAACTATATGGTTGCGGTGATATATATACAAGCGCGCATGATCTATATTTATTTAATGAAGCGCTATTCTCTGGAAAATTAATTTCAAAAGAGAGTTATGATCAAATGTTTACAGCCGTGAAAAAGGATTACGGATTTGGCTGGTATGTAGATCCAGGCAGTTATTCAAATCACGGTGTAATGCCAGGTTGGAATTGCTTAAATGGATTTAGTAAAAACGGAAGTGTGTATGTCGTTTTATTATCAAACATTCAAAATAACATTAAATCATTTGGTAAAGTGAATAACGACATTTATACAATGTTACGAAATATAGAAGTGTAAAAGACTGTCCTTTTGGATAGTCTTTTTTTCGTGCTGAGGAAATACATCCAAGATGATTAATTAATGTAATACAAAAATAATGAATATGTTCTAGAAAATGTATGCCTTACCTATCACAAAAAAGTCAGCTTTGTATAAATTAAGATGTATGGATGTAAATTCTTATACTTTAAAAATAATAGGAGGAGAAGCATATGTGTCTGTTCAAAAAATATTGGCATAAATTATCCCGACTGTTTAATAGACAATTAGGTTATTTTTTAGATGACAAGTTACTGCCTGCTGTGGAACGACTTTTATTTTCGCAAAACTTCGCGAGATTTATTCAAAGAAATTCTAAGCAAGCTACGGAAGAGTTTATAGAATCAAGCCAATTTCAATCTATTATTTGTAACATTTTAAAAGAATGCAATACATCACCTTTTAAAGAAATTGCAAAGCAATATTTAGGTGAAAACGTAGAAATTACTGTGACAGTTGGACAGTTAACAGGTGTTATTGTAGCAGTTGGTGACGATTTCTTAACGCTGCAAGAAGGAATAGGAACAGAAGTTTTATTACCATTTACAAGTATTATATCAATGAAAGAAGCGTAAGAAAGGAGACTTATATATGTTATTTACTGATGAATTGCGTAACCATGTTGGTGAATTAGTGCAAGTTGTGACAGCTGTTGAAATTGTAGCAGGTATTCTTTTATCTGTGACCGACGGGGCAGTAAGCGTTCGTACATCTCCTTCTTATGGGCCACATGAAGATGTACTTGTGCGTATTCCTATTATTGCTTATGTTCGCTTGGAAGGGTAAGAGTGATACAAGTATGAGAATATCAGTTATTATTCCAGCGCATAATGAAGCAAGTACTTTATCACAAGTTTTAGTAGAAGTGGAAAAGCTGAAGCCGTATGAAATTATTGTAGTAGATAATGGATCGACAGATGGAACGAAGGAAGTCGCATTACAGCATAGTTGCCATGTGATTTATTATAAACATTCTCTTGGCAATGATGTAGGAAGGGCAATTGGAGCTAGGGAAGCAAAAGGCGAAATTGTATTGTTTTTAGATGGTGACATCGTTATTGAGAGCAAAGAGCTACAACGTTTCGTGAAAGGAATTCAGCAGGGGCATCAAATTGTTGTGAATAATTTAACATGGTCTGTTTATTTAAAGATGAGACCACATTATACGACAGTTGGAAAATTCGTGTTGAATCGTTATTTGAATAAAAAAGAGCTTGTTGTTGGTTCTTTAATCGCAATTCCACATGCGATGAATCGGGATGTTATTGAGAATCTTGGGTGGTGGAATTTAGCAGATCCCGCATTATTTCAAGCGATGGTGATGTCTAGAGGAGTAGATATTGCCGATATGGCTTCGGTCGATGTAATTCACACGAATAAGGTTCGTCCTGTGCATACGGGTACATCACCTGGTTCTCCTTATCCGAAAGCGACTAGTCGTATTATGGGTGATCATTTACGTGCTTTGCAATATGTAATCGAAACATATGGTAAACGCGGCGGTTTTTCGGAGGGAAACAGGGATAGAGAGTTTATAGGGAAGTATAAACCAGTTTTATTACAAAGGAAAAAAGCGAAATACAGTGCGATTATACCAGTATCAGAAGAAAGAATGACTATAAGATCTGTCATACAAGAAGTGAAAAAAGCAGGTGTAGATGAAATTATAGTTGTTGCGAATGGAGCGGATGTAGAGACAATTAAACAAGCAAAACTAGAGAATGTTATTGTAGTTGAATTCGCGAAGGCACTTGGACATAATGTAGCTCGAGCGATAGGGGCTATGCATGCTACGGCAGATATTTGTTTATTTGTTGATGGTGATTTTGCTATTCCGGCAAAAAAGCTAATTCCATTTTTGCATGCTATTGAAGACGGAAATGATGTGGCGTTAAATGATTTGCAATGTTTGTTAGATATGTTTCACCCGGCAGATCCAATTAGTATGGGGAAATATTTCGTGAATTTGGTAGCGAAACGACCAGATTTATGGAACAACTCATTAACGGCAGTGCCACATGCTATGCATAAAAAGGTAATAGAGAAAATTGGATATGATTCTCTTATTATTCCACCATTAGCTCAAATGAAAGCTATTTTAGAAGAATGCTCTATTACAGCAGTGGAATTTGTAGATGTTATAAAAACAAATCGAGTACGTCCAGAGCAACACGGGTTTGTAAACGGACGAATTCCTGCATTTGATCGTATTTTCGGAGATCAGCTTGAGGCGATTGCTTATTTATTACAGCATACAGACGAGCGCGGAAGTTTTACAGATGGAGAAAGGGATAGAGATATAATACTACAATTGAGAAGGGAAGAAGAGAATATAGATGAATGCTAGTAGTAAAGTAACCATTATTGGATTAGGATATGTTGGCCTTCCTTTAGCGGTCCTTTTTGCAGAAAGAGGACATGCTGTACTTGGATTAGATAAGGATACTAGGAAAATAGAATCAATTATAAAAGGAGAAAGTTATATTCCTGATGTTTCTTCTAACATATTACAAAATTTATTGAACGAGAGAAAATTAATAGTAAATACACCAGATAAAGGTGTTGCGGAGTTCCAAAATAGTGAGTATGTTATTGTGACTGTGCCAACGCCAATTAATGAGCAGAAAGAACCAGATTTAAGTGCCCTCATTTCAGCCTCTTATTATATACAACAAAACCTTCAAAAAGGACAAACCTTCATTTTTGAAAGCTCCACATATCCAGGTACACTGGAGGAAGTTATCATTCCAATTATTTCTCAAACAGGTAAAAAGGTAGGAGAAGATTATTATATTGGCTATTCTCCAGAACGCATTGATCCAGCGAATAGCCAGTATTCAGTCCAAACTATTCCGAAAGTTATTAGTGGACAAACCGAGCAGTGTAAACAAAAAGTACAGGATTTGTATAGCGCTATATTTGATGTAGTCGTTCCAGTTAGCTCTCCGAAAGTGGCCGAGATGTGTAAGCTATTTGAAAATATTCAGCGCTTAGTTAATATTTCATTAGTAAATGAGTTAAATATACTTTGTGAAAGTTTGAATGTTAATTTTTATGAGGCGCTTGAAGCTGCATCTACAAAACCGTTTGGATTTACTCCATATTGGCCAGGTCCAGGGATAGGGGGACATTGTATTCCAGTAGACCCTTTATATTTTCAATGGAGAATAAAAAAGAGTGGAGCAATTAGTCAATTAATTGAGGCGGCACATGTAATTAATGAAGAAATGCCAGAGAAAATAATTGGGAAAATAAAAGGTATGGTGCAATCACCCGCAACGGTGTTAATTGTAGGGGTTGCGTATAAGAAAGATGTAAATGATCTGAGAGAATCACCAGCGTTGCCAATTATTCAATTATTAATAAAAGAAGGGTACAAGATAGAATATCATGACCCTTATATTTCTTCAGCGAAAATTGGGGATACACTATATCAATCCATTCCATTAGATGAACAAAGAATTAAACAAGCAGATTGTATTTTAATTGTAACTGATCACTCTAGTATCGATTGGAAGCTCTTTAAAGGAATTGAGCGATTAATAGATACACGTGGAATTATAAAGAAGGTGAGTGTATGAGTAAAAAATGTTTAATTACAGGTGGAGCAGGATTTATTGGATCGCATTTAGCTGAAGAATTGGTGAAAAGAGGTTATGAAGTTACTATTGTTGATAACTTCTATAAAGGAAAAAATAAATATCATAATGAGTTAATGAAAGAGATTTCAGTTATTCCAATAAGCGTGTTAGATAAAAGTTCAATTTATGAATTAGTAAATCAACATGATGTGGTGTTTCATTTAGCTGCAATTTTGGGAGTCAAAACTACAATGGAAAAAAGTGTAGAGCTTATTGAAACGAACTTTGATGGAACGAAAAACATTTTGCAAGCAGCATTAAAAGGGAAGAAGAAAGTAGTTTTCGCATCTACTTCGGAAGTATACGGAAAGGGAAAACCTCCATTCTCTGAAGAAGGAGATCGTTTATACGGTGCAACTTCCAAAATACGTTGGAGTTATGCAATTTGTAAAACGTTAGAGGAAACATTGTGTTTAGGGTACGCATTAGAAGGCTTACCTGTAACGATTGTTCGTTATTTTAATATTTATGGTCCAAGAGCGAAAGATGGTCCGTACGCAGGAGTAATTCCACGATTTATTCGTGCGGCTTTGCAAGGTGACGATATTCTCGTGTATGGAGATGGAAAGCAGACACGTTGCTTTACGTATGTAAGTGATGCGGTCGAGGCAACGATTCGTGCAATGGATGAAAAGGTAAATGGTGAAATTATTAATATAGGTTCTGAGAATGAAAAAAATATAAGGGAAGTAGCGGAAGATATAAAAAAAATAACGAAGTCTGTTTCCAAAATTGTGCACGTTCCATTTGAGGAAGTATATCCACATGGATTTGAAGAGATTCCAAATCGAAAGCCGGATGTAACGAAATTAAGAGAACTTGTTCAGTTTCAAGCGAAAGTAACGTGGGAACAAGGATTGAAAGAAACTATGAAGTGGTTTCGTGAAGAAAACCATGACTAAATCAGTATCTGTTATTATTCCAGCGTGTAATGAAATAGATACAATTTCTGATGTTATTCATTCAATAATACCTTTAAATCCATTGGAAATCATAGTAGTGACTAATGGGTGTACAGATGGAACAGATAAGGTCGCTGAAAATTTAGGATGTAAAGTTATTAATTATAGAGAGTCACTTGGGAATGATGTAGGGCGTGCAGTAGGTGCCAAACATGCAAAAGGTGACGTTCTATTATTTGTAGATGGTGATTTTGCTATTCGAACTTCACAATTGCAATTATTTCTTAATCCAATTTTATATGATCAGGCTGATGTAGTTTTAAATAATTTGGGCGCATTATTTTTAAAGAAACAAAGACCGCACTCTATTACAGTATGGCGCCAAATATTAAATGCAATGTTAGAGAAAGAAGAATTACAAATTGACTCTTTACTATCTGTACCTCATGCGCTGACGAAGGAAGTTGTGCAAAATATTGGATACGAATGTTTTGTTAATCCTATTGTGGCTCATCTACGTCTAGTACAAAGTAAATGGAGAATTAGCCGTCATTGTGCGATTGATGTTATTACTCCGAATAAATTTCGCCCACTCGAGCATGCTGCATACGGCACGAATCTTGCTCATTCCGAAAAACGAATGATAGGCGATCATATAGAAGCTTTAGCAGAGAGGATATTAGGCAGTGATATGCGCGGGGGATATTGCGATGGAAATAGGAAAAGAAATAGTGTCTACCATACTCTAAATTTTGAAGATTTTTATCAAGGGTGGGGCATTACATCTAATTTGTATAAAGGACAGCAATTATCGGTTATTATTCCTGTGCAAAATGAAGAGATGACGATTGGAAAGATTATAGAAGAGCTTCGCAAAATTGAACCATTGGAAATCATTGTTGTTGTAAATGGTTCGTCCGATAAAACGGCAACAATTGCAAAAGACAAGGGAGCAACAACAATTGTGTATAAAGAAGCACTTGGAAACGATGTGGGGCGTTCACTTGGAACTTATTTTGCAAAAGGAGAAATTGTTTTATTTATAGACGGCGATTTTGTTATCCCAGCTAGTGAGCTATATCCCTTTGCAAAAGCTATTGCAGATGGAACGGATGTCGCATTAAATGATTTAAATCATTATTTAGATTTGAGAGTACCACTTCATCTTGTAACAGCATTTAAATATGCATTAAATTTAGCTTGTGATAGAAAAGATTTAGGAGTAGGCTCTCTTATTGCTGTACCTAATGCATTTAGTCGTACTTGTTTGAAGGAAATAGGGTATAAATCATTATTGTCACCTTGTGTAGCACAAGTTAAAGCTGTACTTTCAGGTTTTGAAATCGCTTGTGTAAGTCGTATCGATGTTGATAAGATGAACCGTATTCGTCCCAGTGAACATTTCGCAAAAATAGGTCATCCTCCAGCTGTCCTTCGAATTATTGGTGATCATATAGAAGGATTAGAGCAATTAATTGCATTAACAAACAGTCGTGGTGGATTTTATGATGGAAATAGAAAAAGAGATGTTTTATAGTGGTAACAAAAAAAGTGTACAACGTATGTACACTTTTTTGCTCTGTTATAAAAACTATAACAGATTAGGAGATAAGAGTATTACAGCTCTACAATGGGTATCGTTCTTATATTACAAAATAGGACTCGTATATAAGGGTACCAAAAAAATACAATTAAAGAAAGGTTTAGTTATAAAGACTTTTACATGAAGTTAACACTACGGGTATAGTGGTTTGCTCAACATTTCACAAACATGTCACAACTATTTCGTCCACCTCCGAAAAAAAGTAGTATTCTAAGTGTGTAAGCTGTTATATAAAAAAACGCAGTCCTGTACTAATCAAAAATGGAGGAGATTAGGATGACTAAAGTATTAGAAAATGTAAAAAACGCGTGGGAAAACTTTAAAGGTGAAAAATGGAAAGCAGAGATTGATGTTCGCGATTTCATTTTAAATAATGTAAACGTTTACGAGGGAGAAGACTCTTTCTTAGCGGAAGCAACTGAAGCAACGAAAAAACTTTGGGATCAAGTAATGGATTTAACAACAAAGGAACGTGAAAACGGTGGCGTTCTTGATATGGATACAAAAATTGTTTCTTCTATTACATCACATGAACCAGGATATTTAAATAAAGATATTGAAAAAGTGGTCGGTTTCCAAACTGATAAACCATTTAAACGCTCTTTACAACCATATGGTGGTATTCGTATGGCGGAACAAGCTTGTGAAGCGTATGGATATGAAATGGATAAAGAACTTAGCAAGATTTTCAGAGACTGGCGTAAAACTCATAATCAAGGTGTATTTGATGCATACACACCAGAAATGAAAGCGGCTCGTAAATCAGGTGTTATTACTGGTCTTCCAGATGCATATGGACGTGGACGTATTATCGGTGACTATCGCCGCGTAGCGCTATATGGTATAGATCATTTAATTGAAGCGAAAAAAGCTGATTATAATTTAACTGGCGGTGTAATGAGCGAAGATACAATGCGTTTACGCGAAGAATTATCTGAGCAAATGCGTGCACTTCAAGAGTTAAAACAGATGGCTGCTTCTCATGGATTCGATATTTCTAAGCCAGCTACAAATGCACAAGAGGCCTTCCAATGGTTATACTTTGCTTATCTTGCAGCAATTAAAGAGCAAAACGGGGCAGCAATGAGCCTTGGACGTACCTCTACATTCTTAGATGTTTACATTGAAAGAGATTTAGCAAATGGTACTTTAACAGAAGAAAAAGCACAAGAAATTGTTGATCATTTCATTATGAAATTACGTCTTGTGAAATTTGCAAGAACGCCTGATTACAATGAACTATTCTCTGGAGATCCAACTTGGGTAACTGAATCTATCGGTGGTATGGCGTTAGACGGTCGTCCGTTAGTAACAAAAAACTCATTCCGTTTCTTGCATACATTAGATAATTTAGGACCAGCACCAGAACCAAACTTAACAGTTCTTTGGTCTAAACAATTACCGCAAAACTTTAAAAACTACTGTGCAAAAATGTCTATTAAAACATCAGCAATTCAATATGAAAATGATGACATTATGCGTTCTGACTACGGTGATGACTACGGTATTGCTTGTTGTGTATCAGCAATGAGAATTGGTAAACAAATGCAGTTCTTCGGAGCACGTGCAAACTTAGCGAAAGCATTACTATATGCGGTTAACGGTGGTAAAGATGAAAAGTCAAAAGCACAAGTTGGTCCTGAATACGCACCAATTACTTCTGAAGTATTAGATTATGAAGAAGTTATGCGTAAATTCGATATGACAATGGAATGGTTAGCTGGTCTATACTTAAATACATTAAATGTAATTCACTATATGCACGATAAATATAGCTATGAACGTATTGAAATGGCACTTCATGATACAAATGTTCTTCGTACAATGGCAACAGGTATCGCTGGATTATCTGTAGTAGCAGACTCTTTAAGTGCAATTAAATACGCAAAAGTAAAACCAATTCGTGATGAAAATGGTATTGCAGTTGATTTCGAAATTGAGGGAGATTTCCCTAAATACGGTAACAATGATGATCGTGTAGATGAAATCGCAGTAAATCTTGTGAAAACATTTATGAACAAGATTCGTAAACATAAAACATACCGTAATTCTGTTCATACAATGTCAATCTTAACAATCACATCTAACGTTGTATACGGTAAGAAAACTGGTAACACTCCAGATGGACGTCGTACTGGAGAACCATTTGCACCGGGCGCAAACCCAATGCATGGCCGTGATACAAAAGGTGCATTAGCGTCATTATTATCTGTAGCTAAATTACCATATGAAGATGCACAAGATGGTATTTCAAATACATTCTCTATTATTCCAAAAGCACTTGGTAAAGAAGATGATGTACAAGTACGCAACTTAGTATCTATGCTTGATGGATATGCAATAAAACAAGGACACCACTTAAATATTAACGTATTTAACCGTGAAACATTAATGGATGCAATGGAGCACCCTGAAAAATATCCACAATTAACAATTCGTGTATCTGGTTACGCTGTTAACTTTATTAAATTAACTCGTGAACAACAAATTGATGTAATTAACCGTACAATGCATGAAAGCATGTAAGTGAAAAAAGTGTCTCTCCGCTTTTAATATATAGCGGAGGGAGGCTGTTTCAATAAAGGAGGAAGTAACATGGTAAAAGGAAGAATACATTCTGTAGAGTCTTGTGGTACTGTTGATGGCCCTGGGATTCGTTATGTCATATTTACACAAGGGTGTTTATTACGTTGTCAATATTGTCATAATGCTGATACGTGGGAAATCGGTAAAGGTAAAGAAATAACAGTTGAAGAAGTGATACAGGATGTGACATGTTACCTTCCATTTATTGAAGCTTCTGGAGGCGGTATAACAGTTAGCGGTGGAGAGCCACTATTGCAGCTAGACTTCTTAATTGAGTTGTTTAAAAAGTGCAAAGAAGCTGGTATTCATACAACAATCGATTCTTCGGGCGGTTGTTATTCTGAAGAACCAGAATTCCAAAATAAGCTAGATATTTTAATGGATTATACAGATTTAGTTTTATTGGATTTGAAGCATATTGATTCAAAGAAACATCGTAAATTAACAGGGAAACCAAATGAACATATTTTACAATTTGCTCGTTACTTATCGGATAAAAAGAAACCAATTTGGGTAAGACATGTATTGGTTCCCGGTGTTACCGATGGTGAAGAGGATTTGCAAAATTTATCAAACTTTATTCAAAGTCTATCTAATGTTAAGAAAGTGGAAGTGTTGCCATATCATAAACTCGGTGTTTATAAATGGGAGGCACTTGGACATAAGTATCCACTTGCGGATGTGAATCCACCGACAGAAGAAAATGTTGAGCGTGCGAAATATATTTTAAAAGCAGTCTAATCCAAATATTGGATTAGGCTTTTTGTTTCTTTATCCCGCTATTTGTGGGCAGCCCGATTGATGAAGGCTAATAATCAGTGGGGGATGAATAACCCCCCCACTGATTAAAGTTTCACTTTATAATAAAATCTAGAGTATATATTTAGAAAAGAGTATACTGAAGAGAGAATATCCATATTTTTGTAAAGGATAGGCGGAGAAATTTACATAATTGTAAAGGGAAATCAAAATAGTAAAAAGAATTAAGAAATAAAAGAGTGAGTATCATGAAATATAGAACATTTGTAAGTTATTGCGAAAGCTCTTATAGGAAAGTATAATGTAAAGATATGAGCACAGATAGGATTAAGGGGTCAATCTTATATGCTTTGCATATCCACGACAGGTACATAGCTAACAGGGGAATATTGGAATCCGAGTATGTAATGTTTAAGGAAAATGTTTTTCCTATTGTCGTATATGCAATATGGAGAAACAAAAAGCTAGGAGTGGATTTGTTTGATAAAAAACCCCAAGGTTTTAATATTAACTGCACATTACGGTAACGGTCATGTGCAAGTAGCGAAAACATTAGAACAAACCTTTCGTCAAAAAGGAATCAAAGATGTAATAGTATGCGACTTGTTTGGAGAATCACATCCAGTTATAACCGATATTACAAAATATTTATATTTAAAAAGCTATACGGTAGGAAAAGAATTATATCGTTTGTTTTATTATGGTGTAGAGAAAATTTATGATAAAAAAATAGCATCTTGGTATGCGAATTTTGGGAGAAAGCGTTTGAAGACGCTATTACAGGTGGAGAAACCGGATATTGTTATTAATACCTTTCCAATCATCGCTGTACCAGAATTGAAAAAGCAAATAGGTATTTCTATTCCTGTTTATAACGTATTAACGGATTTTTGTGTGCATAAAATATGGATCCATCGAGAAGTAGATCGTTATTTTGTAGCAACCGATCATGTGAAAAAAGTGATGGTTGATATCGGTGTACCTGCAGAGCAAATTGTTGAAACAGGGATTCCGATTCGCAGCAGTTTTGAGCTAAAGATAAATCCAGCAATTATATATAATAAATATCAGTTATGTAAGGATAAAAAGATGTTACTAATTGTAGCAGGTGCTCATGGTGTGCTAGGGAGTGTAAAAGAGCTATGCCAGTCATTTATGTCAGTACCAAACTTACAAGTAGTTGTCGTTTGTGGGAAAAACGAAGCTTTAAAGCAGGATTTAATGGAACTACAGGAACAAAGTTCTGATGCTTTAAAAGTATTTGGTTATGTTGAAAACATTGATGAGTTGTTCCGTGTTACTTCTTGTATGATTACGAAGCCAGGTGGTATTACATTAAGCGAAGCAGCAGCATTACAAGTACCTGTCATTTTATATAAACCTGTCCCAGGACAAGAGAATGAAAATGCGTTGTATTTTGAAAAAAAAGGGGCTGCAGTTGTAATTCGTGATGATAGTGAAGTTTTTGCAAAAACAGAGGCGTTATTACAAGATGATATGAAGCTTCTTCAAATGAAAGAAGCAATGAAAAGTATTTATCGTCCTGAGCCAGCTGGTCATATTGTGGATACAATTTTGGCAGAAAATCATGCAGAGCCGAATCATATACCTATTAAATCACCAGCTCTTGCCGAATCTTTTACTTAATATGAAACCCCTCTTTTAAGCATTTAAAGAGGGTTTTTTTATTGTTGTAAAAAAAGTAAACGTGAATTATTAACTTATCCCGCTATTTGCGGGCAGTAAGACCCCTACCTCAAAATTCAGCGAAAGCAAAGAAGTTAGGNNNNGGTGAAGGCTAATAATCAACAAACCCCCGCTGATTACAGTTTCACTTTATCCACAACGGATTGCGCTTCTATTAGACAGTAAAGTCGGAATATTAACAACTATATCCACATAGTCCACAATTTTTAGAAAATTATCCACAATTCTCACGTTTAGAATTCATTTAAATAGATGAATTCGTAAAATACTTTTGGAATTTATGCACAATTCTACGATTTTTGTGGATAAAGTTGTCCACAAAAAAGATTCCTTATTTATAAGGAACCTTTTTTGCTAATCTATTGGAAGATCTTATGTAATGAAACTGAATAATTAGGGGGGAAACCTTCTAATTATTCAGTTTCACTTTAAATGCTTTTTGAGCGATAGCCCGCTGCACGATCTGCTTTTCGAAATTCTCGTTGATAGAGAACTTCTTGTGTACTAGATAATGTGTTTTTTGCTTTATCACGTTTCTTTTTATCCATTACAAATCACCTCGTGTCCTAAAGTCACTATCTATCGTTTCCAAAGACATGGGGTGATATACATATATGTCAAACTAGAAAAGATTAATTATCATTTCTGAATTTTTAGATTACGCTTCTTTTAATTGGTGTGCTTCTTGGAATGTTGTATCTCGCATTGTTGCGAGTGTATATTGATCTTTTGGAATTTCATATAAATTATATACTTCTTCATGCGCGTTAATTTCATCATAAACGGCTTTTCTTGTTTCGTTTGCTAGATTTACATATTGCAGTTTTTCGGCAGCCTTAATAGACCGGATATTTATTTTACGAATACGCATAAAAATCGTTTCAATATCTAATTCGTAGAAAAGTTCGCTAAAAAATGAATCTTTCGCTAATTTATTATATCCTTTGCCATGATAGGGTTTGCCAAGCCAGGTTCCGAGGAATCCGGCTTTTTCTTGCACATCAAATAAAGTAATTGTACCGATAGGGTTACCCCATTCATCTAAAATTGTGCGTGAGATTAATTCTCCACGCTCTTCGGCTTCAATTGTTTGTTTCGTTAAAAATAAATATTCTTCATAAGAATAAGCCTTTTGACGCACAAAAGGGAAGACAGCTGGATCCACCATTAACTCGTATAGAACGTGGCTGTCGTGTAAGTCGCGTTTTTTCAACACACTAACTCCTCCTCACACGAGGGTAGCATGACGAAAAAACACCCACCCTCGAAATTTTTATATCAATCTTTAAAAAATTTCGGGGTGGGAATCGAACCCACTAGAACCAGTTTATAACGCTGGTGGCGCACCATTTGCCTTCCCCATTCATCAATTTGAAAATGATAATCACGACACAAATTGATTATGGTTTCATTCAGTTTATAATCGTATAATACTTTATCTAGTCAAAAAAATAAACTAGTTTTTTTTATTTTTTTTGTAAATTATTTTTCCGTCAATCATGGTGAGTACAGGCTTGGCTAAATAATGGAAAGGATGGTGAGTCCATAACACGAGATCAGCATCTTTTCCAACTTCAATGCTTCCAATTCTATTCTCTAAACGTAAATTACGAGCTGGAAAAATAGTTATTCCTTCCAAGGCCGTTTTTTCATCTAATCCTTCTCGAACAGCGATAGCGGCACAAACATTTAAATATTGAATGGGTGTATAAGGGTGATCTGTTGTAATAGAAACTTCTATGCCACTTTTCGATAATATATGATAAGTATCCCATGTTTTGTTTTTAAGCTCGATTTTCGAACGTCGTGTAAGGGTCGGACCAACTGAAATCTTTAAATTATGTTTCGAAAGTTCCTCAACAATAAAGTGTCCTTCTGTACAATGTTCAATACGTAAATCAAGATTGAATTCTGTCGCAAAGCGTAAAGCTGAAGTGATATCATCTGCGCGGTGAGCATGGATACGTACTGGTATTTCTCGGCGGAGTGCTTTTAAAATAGGGAGCATTCGAAAATCAGCTTCATGCCCGTAGTGTTGTGCGTCATAGAATGTTTCACGAAGTAACCCCATAATTCCCATACGTGTTATTGATTCTTTTGTGCCGTTGCTATGGACCTTTTTAGGGTTTTCTCCAAAGGCAATTTTTAAACCAGCGGGTTCCTGAATAATCATATGATCAATACAAGTTCCAGCAGTTTTTATTACACAAGTAGTACCGCCGATAATATTTTGGCTTCCGGGCATAACGTGAACAGTCGTAACCCCATTTTGTACAGCGTCTTGAAATGCAATATCAAAAGGATGGATCCCGTCTAAAGAACGGATATGTGGTGTTGAAACTTCAGATGTTTCATTTGCATCATTACCAGCCCAACCAGTGCCTTCGTCATAGAGACCAAGATGAGTATGCACATCAATAAATCCAGGTAAAAGATGAAGAGCTCGTGCGTCTATAACAGTCATATCTTGAGTAGGCTTAATATAAGGTTTGACCTCGGTGATTCGTTCTCCTGTAACCAGTACATCTCCTTGAAATTTTGGAGAGGTAATAGGATATACGATGGCTTGTTTGAGCAATGTTTTCATAGGTACCTCATTTCTGCTACTTTGTAATATTTAGTGTAAGTTAAGACAAAGTAGCTGAAAGGTTGTTCGTGTAGTAATGCTCCGGAGTTTAGAAAGTGAGAAGTTTTGAAGGAGATAAACTACCCGTAAAACTATTTTAGAAGTACTACATTGTATGCAAGAGTATATTTTGTAATGCATGGTTAACTGTAGGAAATGTGTATCGATATCCATGTTCAATCGCTTTATTGGGTAATACATGTTGCCCTTCTAATACAAGTATACTCATCTCACCGAGTAAAGCGCGCAGTACAAATGAAGGAACAGGTAACCAATGAGGTCGCCTAGTTATAGTGGCAATAATTTCACCGAACTCTTTCATCCGTATTGGCGTTGGCGCTGTAATATTAAAAGGTCCGTCAATTTCTTTTTTGTGAATGATGAAATCAATAATGCGAACGACATCGTCTATATGAATCCATGATAACCATTGGTTTCCAGATCCAATTGTCCCCCCAATATATAATTGATAGGGAAGTAGCATTTTTGGAAGAGCTCCTCCGTCTGCACCTAATACGACTCCAAATCTTGAGTAGATTGTTCTTATTCCAAGAGAACGTGCTTTAGATGCTTCTTGCTCCCATAAAAATACTGTTTCTGCTAAAAAGTCATTTCCGGGAGTTTCTTGTTGCTCAGTAAAAGACTCTGTTTCAGATGTTCCATAGTATCCAATAGCGCTTGCGTTAATAAATGTGTGTGGTTTTGTTGCGAGTGCTTGTAATTGTTTCATGAGTCCTTTTGTTGTTTGAATCCTACTGTTTAAAATTGTTTCTTTTTGTTTCTTTGTCCATCTACTATTAATAGACTCTCCAGATAGATTAATAACTACATCGATAGAGGAGAGGGGGAAGGTCTGTAAATCCGGTGTCCACTGTACGTATTGAAGGTTAGTATGTGAAGTTTCAGCAGTTTTTTTTCGAGTAAGAATGTAAACAGTATACCCCTTTTGAATAAAAAAATTAGAAAGGTATTTGCCGATAAAGCCAGAGCCACCAGAAATTGCGATTTTCACAATCATTTCCTCCTCATTATATATATTCTTGAAAAGCAAAAACGTTCCTTGACTATGTTAAAATAATAGAGAGGTGAGAGTATGGCTGTCATTACAAAAATAGAAGTGCAAAAACGATCGAAAGAACGATTTAATATTTATATTGATAAAGGCCAAGGTGAAGAGTACGGGTTTAGTGTCAATCAATCAATCTTAATGAAACATGGGTTACAAAAAGGCTTAGAAATTGATGAAGTAGCGTTAGGAAATATTTTGTACAATGAAGAGGTACAAAAAGCATATTTACAAGCAATTTCCTATTTATCCTATCAAATGAGAACAAAACAAGAAATAGAAGATTTCTTACGAAAAAAAGAAGTGGGACAGGCCATCATCTCTGAAGTCATTTCGAAATTATTACATGATCGATATATTAATGATAAAGAGTACGCGATTTCATACGTGCGAACGCAAAGTAATGTGAATCAAAAAGGTCCAACTGTTATTAGGAGAGGGCTATTAAGTAAAGGTGTTCAGGATTTAATCATTACACATAGTTTACAAGAGTATCCAAAGGAGAAGCAAATTGAGAATGCTTTGTTTCTTATAGAAAAGAAAAAAAAATCTTATCAAAAGCATTCATTTTTACAAATGAAACAAAAATTAGAAGAAATGCTTGTTCGTAAAGGGTATTCTAGAGAGGTAATTCAAATTTGTTTGGAAGAATTGAAAGACGAAAAAGATGACGAACAGCAACAAGAAGCGTTACACTATCATGGGAATAAATATTATGAAAAATATAAGAAGTATGATGGTTGGACATTCGAAAATAAGGTGAAGCAAGCGTTATATCGAAAAGGATTCTCTATTGATGAGATAGATATATTTTTACAAATGAAACGTGAAGAGGGATGAGGAAATAAGATGGGTATGCCAAAACGCTACAGTGAAATGACGCCACATGAGCTGAGGGAAGAAATTGGGGTTTTGAAGGAGCAAGCAGTAAAGGCTGAGCAACTTGGAATTGTAAATGAATTCGATGTATTAATGAGAAAAATGGCTATGGCTCGTGCTTATATGATAGATATAAATAAATTCCATATTGGTGAGACATATGAATTAGTAGAAGAACCTGGTGTGGTATTTAAAATTACGTATTTCAATGGGGTATTTGCTTGGGGATATAAGCAAAATGATAATGAAGAGATTGGAATACCAATTTCCTTGCTGCAGGAAAAATAAAAACCAGAGAGTGAATATCTCTCTGGTTTTCATCTTTGGTAGGCGTTAAAGGAGATAGGAGATTCTAAAATTGGCGTTTTTTACATTCGTTTGCCAGTATAATGAGAGACTGGGTTTGTTGCGTCTGTCCATTAACTTGCGCTTTCGCATGTTTTGGACGAGTCCACGTATGGTTAAATAATTCAGAACGACGATCTAAATGGTCACGGTAGCTCATCTTTATCACCTCGTGTAGGAAGTTAATTTAGTTTGTTACTGTACTGTACTACTCTTCCTGCTGATTTGCAGCACGCATACGTTCTTGTGGGTGCGTGTTAATTGTGCCGTTAGGTCTTTTCGAAGCGAAGCGTGATTTCGCTTTCGGTTGACCTTCGATTTTGCTGTTGTTTTTTGACTCAGACCAAAATTCGGCTTGTCTACCCATTAAGAACGCCCCCTCATTATCAGTCGATACCTCTTTAAGAAGTATCACTTATAGAATGTGCAAAATAGAAGAAACTATCCTTTAGAAATTAAGGGAATAAATAGGTAAAAGGAGAATAGAACATGAATGATATTTATGAAACATTAACGAAAGAATTATTAGATAAGAATGACAACCTTTCTTACGCACAAGCTCGTGCATGGGTTGAATTACTGTGGGAAGACTTCCGAACAACTTATGCTAAATCAGGTCGTTACCAAGGTGAGGAAATGACTGAGCAAGTGGTACGAACATGGATTAATAATCATGGAAGTCGCCTTCATGAAATGCGTACAAATAATCCGAAGTATAGCCATTTAATCAATCAAGAAGATCATTTGAAACATTAAAAAAAGCGACTTAGGTCGCTTTTTTTTAATGTGGAAGCAATTCTAGTTTTTTTCGAAGTTTTTCTTCGCTGAAAATCCATCCTGTATAGGAACTAATAATATTTAAATTTTGATCGAGCTGAACGATTGCGACGAATGGATAATAATCTTTACTTCGATACCGCAAATCAATAAATCGAACTTCATAATAGTTATCATAATCGAAAATATCCCAGCGATATACAGGTGAGAAAGATAAGAAAGCAGATATATTTTCATCTCGCACAGCAGCTTGCATAATGGCAGTATTCGGGAACGGTACGCGATTAAATTTATCGTATACAAGGATGTTACCGCGGTGCCATCTTGCGACGTAGTAATGTTCAGTTGTAACGACGGCTAAATGATAATGGTAAAATTTGTAAGAAGGAGAAATAATCACTTTCTCTACATTTTTGAAACGTTTGTATACTACACTTTTGATATTTCGATGCATCATAATGCGGCCGATGTAGTAAACAAACATTAATATATACGCTGCTAAAGCAGTATAGCCTTTATGTGCTCCGACAAGCATACAGGCGATAGCGAGTATATGGATAAAGAAAATGACCGTATCAAACGTATTAATTATGCCGAGCGCTACCCATTTTTTTGTGAAGGGCCTTAATGCCTGTGTACCATAGGCATTGAAAATATCCACAAAGACATGAAGAAAGACGGCAATAAATGACCAAAGTAGTAGATGCAGATAGGGAGCGTCTGAAAAGAAGGCGAAAGAGATGCCACTTATAAGGAGTGACCAAAGAATCACTGCAGGAATGGAATGAGTAATCCCGCGATGATTTCTTATATATTTAGCGTTATTACGCAATTTTAAAACTGTATCGATGTCAGGAATATTGGAACCGGCAATTGTTGCAAGCATCACTGCTTGTGGCCCAATATCACTTTGTGCTATAGCTGGATCTAATGTTGCCAAACTGCCTAGAGTAACGCCCATAACAAGGTGAGTGGCTGTGTCCATAGAAATCCACCTCCGTTTTTTATTAATGTAACTCTTTTTATTCGATACCTCAAGTCCTTTGCCTTCTATTTCCTATGTCATCTTACTTAAATTTTTTCCTAAAATCTTTATAATAGTACATATATGCAAAAAAATGAGGGGGATCAAGTTTGACACTTGAAATATTAAATGAGTTTAACATAGAACAGTTTCAAAATGATTTAATTGGTTGGTTTGAAAAAGAACAACGTGATTTACCGTGGCGAAAAAATAAAGATCCATACCGTGTTTGGGTTTCTGAAATTATGTTACAGCAAACAAGGGTAGAGGCTGTAAAACCATATTACGCAAATTTTATGGGGAAGTTTCCTACGCTTGAAGCGCTAGCAACTGCCGATGATGAAGAAGTATTAAAAGCATGGGAAGGCTTAGGTTATTATTCTAGAGCACGAAATTTACACGCTGCAGTAAAAGAGGTAAAAGAAGTATACGGCGGGACAGTACCGAGCGATGTAAAGAAAATTGAAAAATTAAAAGGAGTGGGACCATATACAAAAGGTGCCATTTTAAGCATTGCATATGGCATACCAGAGCCAGCGGTTGATGGAAATGTTATGCGCGTATTATCTCGTATTTTATCAGTGTGGGATGATATTGCAAAACCGAAGACGAGAAAAGTTTTTGAAGAGATTGTGCGTGAAATTATTTCGGCTAAAAATCCATCTTATTTTAACCAAGGTTTGATGGAATTAGGGGCATTAATTTGTATACCGAAAAATCCCTCTTGTTTACTTTGTCCTGTACGTGAACATTGCAGAGGGTATGCTGAAGGTGTTCAAAAAGAACTACCAGTGAAAAGTAAAGCGAAAGCACCTACAATGGTACCGCTCGTTGCAGGAGTACTTCAAACTGAAGATGGTCGTTACGTAATTAATAAACGCCCAAGTACGGGATTACTGGCTAATATGTGGGAGTTCCCGAATATTGAACTAGGTGAAGGTATTCGTAATCAGAAACAACAGCTTACGGATTATATGAAGGAGAGCTTTGATCTCTCGGTTTCGATTGATGAATACGCGATGAATGTACAACATACTTTTACACATCGTACTTGGGATATATTTATATTTTACGGAAAAGTAACAGGTAATATTGTCGAAACGGATACATTAAAGTTTGTGTCGAAAGAAGCGTTCGAACAGTTACCTTTCTCGAAATCACATCGTACAATTTACGAAAAGTGTGTTGAGAAAATTACAATGCAATAAAGTGAAACTTTAATCAGTGGGGGTTTTCTTCATCCCCCACTGATTATTAGCCTTCACCAATCGGGCTTTTACGGGCAGCCCGTCCCCCACCTAACTTCTTTGCTTTCGCTGCATTTTGAGGTGGGGGTCTTACTGCCTGGCGAATAGCGGGATAAATAATAAAAACGTGTTCCAGAACTTTGGAACACGTTTTTTATATTGAAAATAAATTTGTATTTTGAGGTTGAAAATCCACGCGTTTATAATCCGCCCCGTGACTCAATTTCTTTCACAATTTCTTTATAAATCGTTTGTCCCTCTACATTTAGATAAGGCATAATTTGCTGAAATGAATGATGAAAATGAGCTAATTCATCCTCTTTCCATTCATTTTTGGAAATCATAGTTAGCTCAGTCATATCACGTCCAGTATACATATTTCCACCTCCATCATATGTAGTTTGAATGAGTGATAAGAGATATATGCGTGAATTTTTTAAAAGAAAATTAAGGATAACTTCTAAGTGAATTGGTTACATTATTGATTGTGGAGGTGAGAAAGATGAGTAAAAAACAACAAGGTTATAATAAGGCAACTTCTGGTGCTAGCATTCAAAGTACAAACGCTAGCTATGGTACAGAGTTTGCAACTGAAACGAATGTACAAGCAGTAAAACAAGCAAACGCACAATCAGAGGCACAGAAAGCACAAGCTTCTGGTGCTCAAAGTGCAAATGCTAGTTATGGTACAGAGTTTGCAACTGAAACAGATGTGCATGCAGTGAAAAAACAAAATGCACAATCAGCTGCAAAACAATCACAATCTTCTAGCTCAAATCAGTAATGAAGGAAAAACACTTCTCCGTTCGAGAGAAGTGTTTTCTTTGTGTGCGTGTCACTGTAATGAAAATAAAGTGAACGACATAACTTCTAATAAGTCAACAAATGTAGTCAAAGGAGAAAGAAGTTCACGATTAGAAATATGTAATAGGAATTATAACTGGCGAATGAATCAAAAAGGGGGTAAGTGATGAACGACTTTGATAAGTTGGTAGGAGAGCAGTTGGAAACGATGGATGAGCTTTTAAAGTTACAATCACATTTAGAGAAGTATCAGCAAATTGAAATGAGTGGAAGGGATACGTGCGATAAAAAAGAATTGCACTTTATCCGTCAAGAAATATACAGAACAGAAATAGCATTAAAACTTTTGCATGAAAAATTTGAACAGCAAACGAATAATGTGATTCAATCTTTTGAAACCGAAAAAATAATTTAAAATTAAGGGTGAGATATGTTGTTGATTTTAGGGGGGAAGTCCTTTCTTAAACAGAGATGAAGGGACTTTTCTTTTTGTTATATCTTCGTTTAATCTTCTAAATACGTATTGCTAATTCATAGAGGATTTTCCTTTATTAAAAGGATTGGTGATGTGGTATTCAATAGTACAAACTTCATTATATTCCTCATGAAAACAAGTGTCCTATCGCTTTAGTTTTAAAATTTCGACAAAAAAGTTATAATAGAAAAAAAGTGAATGCAGTTCAAGGGGTAGTTAAGACAACTTAAGAATGGCATTTGCAGTTGAAAGCAGGGAGCATATATGGGATTTCCCAAAGAAGGAGAAAAGGTACAAATACATAGTTATAAACATAATGGCTCCATTCATAGAATGTGGGAAGAGACAACGATTTTAAAAGGGACGCAGAGTCTTGTGATCGGAGCGAATGATCGTACAGTAGTTACGGAATCAGATGGTCGAACATGGATTACTCGCGAACCTGCGATTTGTTACTTCCATGCTAATTATTGGTTTAATGTGATTGGAATGCTGAGGGAAGAAGGAGTATATTATTATTGTAATTTAAGTTCTCCTTTTGCATATGACTCTGAAGCATTAAAGTATATTGATTACGACTTAGACATTAAAGTGTATCCAGATATGACATATACACTTTTAGATGAAGATGAGTATGAGAAGCATAGTCAAATCATGCAGTATCCACCTGTTATTGATACAATTTTAAAACGAAATGTAGCACATTTAACACAGTGGATTCATCAAAGAAAGGGTCCATTTGCACCGGATTTCGTAGATATGTGGTATGAAAGATATTTAATGTACAGAAATTAAAACAAACCTGCAGGGGATTTCCCGGCAGGTTTGTCCTATTAGAGGGGGGATTATGTGCAAGGTATAAAAAGATATTTACAATTTGTTAAACCATATCGATGGCTCATTGCTATTACAATAATTATTGGTCTTGTGAAGTTTGGTATCCCGCTTATTATGCCATGGTTATTAAAGTATATTATTGATGATGTTATTCAAGGCGCGGGCTCACTTCAAGAAAAAACGTCCCAATTAATAACCGCAATCGGGATTGCTTTTTTTATTTTTGCAGTAGTAAGACCACCAATAGAATATTATCGCCAATATTTCGCGCAACGTATCGCCAATACAATACTATACGATTTACGAAAATACATTTTTGGGCACTTGCAAAAATTGAGCTTACGTTATTATTCGAACACAAAAACAGGGGAGCTTATTTCACGTGTAATCCATGATGTAGAACAAACGAAGGATTTTGTAATTACGGGTCTTATGAATGTCTGGTTAGATACTGCAACAATTGTTATTGCCATTATCGTTATGTTTTCTATGAATATAAAATTAACCTTTGTTGCTTTATTAATCTTACCTATTTATGTAGTTGCAGTGAAATATTTTTTCGGGCGTCTTCGGAAATTAACTAAAGAGCGTTCACAAGCGTTAGCAACTATGCAAGGGTATTTACATGAACGTATTCAAGGAATGCAAGTGACACGTAGTTTTGCATTAGAAGAGTATGAAAGAGGACAGTTTGAAAAGAGAAATAATGAATTTTTAACGAAAGCACTAACTCATACGAGTTGGACGGCCAGAACGTTTTCGGCAGTGAATACGTTAACGGATTTAGGACCGTTACTTGTGATTGGTTTTGCAGCATATGAAGTGATTCAAGGTCAGTTAACTCTAGGGACTATGGTTGCTTTTGTTGGATATATGGATAGTTTATATAGTCCGCTTCGTCGCCTTGTTAATTCATCTACAACATTAACACAGTCTTTTGCCTCGATGGATCGAGTGTTTGAATTGTTGGATGAAAAATACGATATTGTTAATGTGCCAAATGCGGTGCAAACGAAAAGGTTAAATGGGGAAGTTACATTTGATAATGTTTCTTTTCGTTATAATGCGGATGAAAAAGAAATATTGCATAATCTGTCATTAACTATGCGCCCGGGAGAGAAGGTTGCGCTTGTAGGGGCAAGTGGAGGAGGAAAGTCATCTCTTGCTAGTTTAATTCCGCGTTTTTATGATGTTTCTGAAGGTGCAGTTTATATAGACGGGATAGATGTAAGAAAGTATAATATGAGAAATTTACGTAGTCATATTGGAATTGTGCTACAAGATAATTTATTATTTAGCGATACAATCGGGGCTAATATTTTATATGGTAATCCGAAAGCTACAGAGGCGGAAGTGATTTCAGCTGCCAAAGCTGCACAAATTCATAATTTTATTATAGAGTTGCCAGAGGGCTATGATACTGTCGTTGGGGAACGTGGTGTGAAATTATCTGGCGGGCAAAGACAGCGTGTAGCAATCGCACGGGTTTTTCTAAAGAATCCGTCTTTACTTATATTAGATGAAGCAACTTCCGCTTTAGATTTAGAGAATGAACGATATATTCAAGAGGCGCTGCAAACGTTAGCTGCAGATCGGACAACAATTATCATTGCACACCGATTAGCGACGATTACGCATGTCGATACAATTATTTATGTTGAAGATGGTGAAATAAAAGAAAAGGGTTCTCATGAAGAGTTAATGAAAAAGAGGGGGTTTTATTACAATCTATATCAACTTCAGCATATAACAGAAACAGCTCCTTTAGCGTAAAAGGAGCTGTTTTTTATTCGTCTTCTTTTTTATCTTCGATTTGGAGTTCACTCTCTGGTTTATGGTATGTGTAGAAGCTATCCACAAGTAAATCTAAATGCTCTACTTCCTCACTGTAGTTAATAATTGAAGAAATAAGAGGGAAGAGATGTAACCATATTTTATATGCTTCCTCATCGTCCTTATTTTGATAATCCATAAAGATATCAATCAATTCTTGTTTACCTGTTTCAACTTCATCAAGCATTTCAACAGATTGTTGTTTCTTTGCTTTACCAATAAATTTTAATAACACTTGTTCGTGATAATGCGTTAATGAATCCAGTTCGTTTTGAATAGATTCCTGAAACTCTTCTGGCATATAGCGCAGTTCATTTTCAGTGCGATGCAATGACTTTAACGTGCTTAAAGCGCGGCTTGTTGTCGCTAACATTTGTCTGAATAAAACGAGCTTACGAATTTTCGCGAATTGTATTTTTTTCGTATAGCTTCTTTCTTCTTTATACAGCAAATAGTAATGATTTAGTTTAATCATTTTTTCTTTCATACGATCAATATCGGTTTTTAGCGTTGTAAAATCAGAAGCTTGCCTACTGTTCATACGAATCCATTTAACAATTTCCTCGGTATTATCAACGATACGATGGTAAAGTTTTGTTTCATATTTTGGCGGCATAAATACTAAATTTACAAGTGAAGCCGCAATAATTCCAATCATAATCGTCGCGAATCGAAGTAAGGCAAAATTAAAGAAATCTTCGCCTTGATACTCCATAATGGCGATAACTGTTACTAAAGCGATTGATATTGTTTTTTCTAAGCGTAATTGTAAAGTAAGAGCAATTACTAATATACACGTTAATCCAATAATAAAAGGATTATGTCCAAAAGCAGTAGCAAATACGATAGCGAATACCGCACCAATTACGTTTGCTTGAATTTGCTCAAGAGCTGTTAAATACGAGCGGTATACAGACGGTTGGACAGCAAAGATAGCTGAGATTCCCGCAAATACTGGACTCGGTAATTGAAGTAAAATACAAGCAAATAAAGCTAATGTAATGGCAATACCCGTTTTTAAAATGCGAGCACCAAGTTTCATACCCTTATTGATATCCTTTCTCTTGTCATAATGAATGTACAACATGATACTATACATTCATTACAATATGTTAGCAAGTGATATTTTAGTGACGTTAAAAAGTTTAATAAATAAATTACAATCCATTTATAATTTCTCCAAATTCTCTTTAAACATCTATTCTTTAATAAAAAAACCTGCTGAATTTCAGCAGGTTTCAAATTGTTATTCTAGATTACTATGCGATGCTCGCTTCGTCAATTTTTTTATCACGCTATTTGTGGGCAGTAAAACTCTCACCTCAAAATTCAGGTGGAGCAAAGAAGTTAGGTGGGAGCCCTGCTGCC
>NZ_JBALMG010000006.1:51996-62621 GCF_036963225.1 Bacillus sp. JJ783
GTAAACGCCCGATTGGTGAAGGCTAATAATCAGTGGGGGATGAACAAAACCCCCACTGATTAAAGTTTCACTTTATGAAAATAAATATTGTACATATCATTCAGTTGAAATAGATGGATCCGCCTGTTCTTTTTTCGGGATAATTTCATAGAAGTGAAGCTGGATATCATCTAATAATGGTGTTAACAAAGCGACTTCTTCATATTGTTCATGCTCATTTAATACACGAATGTAGTCTAATAATAATTCGTTCACATCTTGTAAACCATGTTTACTAATTGGCTGCAATGTTACATTTGCACCTTTAGCGATTCTTCTTTTTAAAGCGTGTTCTGTTAAACCTAAGTTTGGCTCATGACGTAAATAAACAACACCACCAGTCATG
The DNA here is from genome assembly GCF_036963225.1 of Bacillus sp. JJ783. NCBI lineage: Bacteria > Bacillati > Bacillota > Bacilli > Caryophanales > Bacillaceae > Bacillus > Bacillus sp. JJ783. The sequence goes on from NZ_JBALMG010000006.1 coordinate 52,382, forward strand.
CCGGCACAAATCCATGGACCAGGATCTCCTAAAACAAGAGCACGACCATTTGTCATATATTCAAAAGCAAATCCTTTTATATTAGAATATACTCCGATATTTCCTTGTTCTTTTTCGCGAAGTGGTTTTGTAATTCTGCCTCCAATTATCATATCTGCTCCAGAAAGGCGAATGCCAGCACGAGCATCAGCGTTACCTTGCACGTATAATGCACCTTTTTGAGCGCCGTATCCAAATCCTTTTCCGACAGAACCGTTATAATATGTTCCATCTTTTCCTTTTGCTTTCGTTATATAAATGCCACCGCCAAATGAAGTTTTTCCAATTCCATCTTGCGCGCCACCATTTACGTGTATAAATAAGTTCTCGCTATTATACGCGCCTAATCCGTTTCCAGGAACAGATCCGTTTGTATACTTTAATGTAAGTGGTTCAAGATGGGTGTTTTCATATAATTTGCTACGAATACGATAACAGGATTCTAGACCGCCCATTACGCGTTGCTCTACGCCGACGCTTACTAATTCTTTTGACTGGAGAGAATTTGTTGTTTCAAATTGTTTTTCTTGTACAGATGCCGTTATTTTCACGGATGAATCTTCTATCGTTTGTATTAAATTACGTAAGTCTAATAAGTCCTTGCCTCGAGTTTGTTCTAATAAATCCGATCGTCCGATAATATCTTGTAAGTTTGTGTAACCGAGCTGCCCTGTTAAACGTTTCAATTCTGTACCGAAAGTAGTGAATAGGCTTAATAGCCCTGTAACTGCGCTTTCTAATTCACGTGGAACGAAACGGCGCAGTCCATGTTCTTTCGCTTGAGCTTCAGATTCAATTTGTGTTGCAATTCCGACGTGGCACGTATCGAGATGACAACCACGGCAAGTTGTACAGCCAATTGCAATCATTGATAATGTGCCAAATCCGATCCGGTTTGCTCCAAGGAGCATGATTTTTAAGGCGTCATTGACACTTCGAATACCGCCATCTGCCCAAATTTCTACTTTATGTCTCATATGTGCTTCTAATAGAGCGTTATGTGCAGCTTTAACACCGATTTCTACAGGAAGACCTACATGTTGCAATGCGTGAATACGCGCAGCGCCTGTTCCGCCATCAAATCCACTAATGTTAATAAAGTCAGCGCCAGCTTTTGCGATACCGACAGCAATTGTTCCGATGTTAGGAACGACAGGAACTTTTACAGCTACTTTTGCAAGATGATTAGCCGTTTTAATTTCTGTAATCATTTGAGCCAAGTCTTCAATTGAATAAATATCATGGTTGTTAGAAGGTGAAATTAAATCTGAACCAATTGTAGCATTACGTGCTTCAGCAATTTTGGCAGTTACTTTTGAACCAGGCAAATGTCCACCTTCACCAGGCTTTGCTCCTTGACCGATTTTAATTTCAATTAAATTTGATGAATTTAGTAGTTCAGCGTTTACTCCAAACCGGCCAGATGCAACTTGTTGTCCGCGTGTATGTGGGTATTTACCAATCATATCTTTAATTTCGCCGCCTTCACCGTTCAAACTAATCATATTTAGCTGATTGGCAGCTTCTGCATATGCACGGAAGGCAATTTCATTTTGAGAACCGAATGACATAGAACTAATAATAAATGGTAAATCATGATTGTGAATGCCGATGGACACTTTTTCAGTCGGAATTACATGTTCTGTTTGTTTTGTTTGAATAAGGTGCCTGATTGCGATAGGGTTATTTTCTTCTAATTCACTTAACTTGTCGCGGTAATCATCATAAGAGTTTCCTTTTGCAACATCACCAATTGCTTTCCAAATCCGGGGGAATATATGAAATGATTTTCGCATTCTAACTTTTGGATTGTTATAATCATCAGCTCGAATTTTCGCATCTTCAGCAAGTGATTCAAGTGAAAAAGCTAAATCATTTGAACCGAAGAAGTTTGTAATTTGTAATATATTTGCAATTTCCTCATGTAATCCAATAGAGGAGAAGAGGCGACCGTAACCGCGTAATTCATGAATTCCAATCGTTGAAATTACTTTCTCTAGTCCTTTATTAAGTGCGGTATACAAATTAGTAATTGGTGCTTTTGTTCCATCATTTACCGTTGCGAACAATAAATATGGATTAATACCATCTGCCCCTAATCCGTATAGCGTGACGATATCGTGTAAGGAGCGAAGGGCGCCAGAACGTATAACGAGAGAGCATTTCCGGCGTAATTTATTTTCAGTTAATGTTTGATGTACTTTAGCAGTAACTAAATGTGGATCAATCCATAACAGTTCATTTTGATGAGATTTAGCGTCATCTAATAAAAGTAGGGAAGCCCCGTCTTTAACGGCTGTTATCGCCTCGGAACTAATTCGATTTAATGCGCTTTGTAAAGTTTCTGATGGGCTAAATGTAACAGGAATTGTAGAGACAGAGCTATGAGTGATGAATAGCTGTACAAGTTGTTCGTACGTAATCGTCTGTAAGTCTGCCGCGATAGATTGAGCTAAACTCCCTTCTAAAATAATTGGTGAGAGCATCTCAATTACAAATGGTTGTTTAGAGTTATCTAATAAACTCGGACGCTCTCCGAGTACAGTACGTGTGGAGAAGTGTTCGACTTCTCGATCACGATCGATTGCTGGATTGGTAACAACGGCTACACTTTCTTTAATGAAATCAGCAATATTTCGTCTATCTGTATCAAGTGCGGCAAGTGGTGAGTCATGCCCAAGTGACCGAATTGGTTCGACACCTTTTGTTGCCATCTGTTCAAGGAGCTGAATATGTTCTCGATCCCAGCCGAAAGCGACGTATTGCTTCGTTTCAACTTGAACAGAATCACATAATCCCTCAGTTTCTTTCGTTTCAGGGATAGATAAGTTTACATGATAGTTGGTAACATCGATTCGTTTCTTAAAACGGTTGTATACTTCAATTTGATAATTATCGTATTCATAGAGAACAAGCTCACCTTGTTCATTCCATTTTAATCCAACCTTTTCGCCAGGAGCGAGTGGTTTCGGCTCTGCTACATATTCGGCTGGTGATACAACTCCAGGTTCAGAAGAGAAAATATAGGAGCTCTCTGTCTCTACTTTCCAAACAGGGCGTAATCCAAGGGAATCGACACTGAAAACAGCTTCATCTTTATAACGTGAAATGATGCCAGCTGGACCTTGTGCGAAATGCCCCCAAGCCTCACGTATATAAGTGTATAAGTTTTGTAAGTTTGTTTCGTAAAGTTTTATTTCATTAATAATTGGTGGAAATAATATATCCATTGCTTCAAATAAACTGTAGTTATACTGAACGAGAAGGGTTTCTAAGGTACGGTTTAAATCTTGGGAATCACTACCCCCAGCAGTAAGTGGTACATTAATCATGTCAGCTTGATCGCGTAATTTTGCAATCGTGTTAATTTCACCATTATGCCCAAGAATACTAAATGGTTGTACACGAAAAAAATTAGATAAAGTATTAGTAGAATAGCGATTATGTCCTAGTGTCATAGTTGAAGCGATAAGTGGGTGTTGTAAATCATTGTAATAAGCAACGAGTGTATCACCAGCGCCGAGAACTTTATATACAACATGTTCATGACTTAATGAGGCAACATGAATTGCTTCATTTTCTTCGATTTTTATTGTTACAGAAAATAATGTTTGTTCAATATTTTTAACTTCACTTTCGGCGATAAGGGCAATTTGCCAAAATAAAGGTTCTTCTTGTTTACCAAGAGGACCGAGTGCATCTGAGTTTATTACATCATCATTTTCGAGAACAATTGTAAACTTTTCATTGTTTAGTTGCGTACGAATGTAATCTTTTAACTCAGCAATGTTTTCTTTTTTGTTTAGAAAAAAATGTCCAACGATAAAGTGGGGATGATCCACGATCGTTGGATTATATCCGCTACTTTTCAGTTTTTCATGCCAAAGTGCCTTTGGCATGTCGATATGAATTCCGATGCCATCTCCTTCGCCATTAATGAAACCAGCCCTATGATTCATTTTGACTAGTGATTGTATACAAAGGTCGATGTTTTCTTTTGTAGGAATTCTTCGTTTTTCCATAACGGAAACGATTCCACACGCATCATGTTCTGCATTTTTATAATTCCGAAATAAAGACGGTGTCCATTTATTTTTTTTATTGAGCATCCGTCAATCCCCCCTCTGGAAAATGATTTTTGAATAATCTTACTATTTAAGGCGTGAACTGCCTTGTATACAGGGATAGTAAGGATATAAAAGAATATAAAACAGATAATTATGAATAATTATACTATTAACGAGGGATTTATGAAATAGAAAAAAGGAAAAAAGAAAGATGGGCTTTCTTTTTTCCTTTTGAATGAAGAGATTATTTATTGTTCGCTAGGGTAGAAAATGCTCTGCCAACAGCTTCAATTGTATATTCAATATCTTCTTTTGTATGTTCTGTCGTTAAGAACCATGCTTCATATTTAGAAGGTGCTAAATTAATACCTTCTTGAAGCATCAATTTGAAGAATCTACCGAACATTTCACCATCTGTATTTTTGGCTGCATCGTAATCTTCAATTATATTTGTCGTGAAGTATACAGTTAATGCACCCTTTAGACGGTTTACTGTAATATCGATGTTATGTTTTGTAGCTTGTTCTAAAATTCCTTTTTCAAGCATTGCGCCAAGTGCATCTAATTTCTCGTATACGCCTTCTTGTTGAAGTACTTCTAGGCAGGCAATACCTGATGCCATAGAAGCAGGGTTCCCGGCCATTGTACCAGCTTGGTATGCAGGGCCGAGCGGTGCAACTTGTTCCATAATTTCTTTCTTACCACCGTAAGCACCAATTGGAAGGCCACCGCCGATAACTTTACCAAGTGCTGTTAGATCTGGGGTTACGCCAAGTAAGTCTTGAGCGCCGCCATACATAAAGCGGAAAGCAGTAATAACTTCATCATAAATTACTAGTGCACCAGCTTCGTGAACAAGTTCATTAACTTTTTCAAGGAAGCCAGGTTTTGGCTCTACAATACCGAAGTTTCCAACGATTGGCTCTACAAGGATAGCTGCTACTTCATGTCCCCATTTATCTAACGCTTCTTTTAAAGTTTCTACATTATTAAATGGAACAGTAATAACTTCTTGGGCGATACTTTGTGGCACGCCAGCTGAATCAGGAATTCCAAGGGTAGAAGGACCAGAGCCAGCTGCTACAAGTACTAAATCGGAATGACCGTGGTAACAACCAGCGAATTTCATAATTTTTGTGCGGCCAGTGTAAGCACGAGCAACACGAATGGTTGTCATAACGGATTCTGTACCAGAGTTTACGAAGCGGACTTTATCTAAAGCGGGCATTGCTTCTTTTAACATTTTTGCGAATTTTACTTCTAATGCTGTTGGAGTACCGTATAGTACGCCGTTTTCAGCTGCTGTTTTAATTGCTTCTGTTACGTGCGGGTGAGCATGTCCAGTAATAATTGGGCCATACGCTGCTAAATAGTCGATATATTTATTTCCATCTACATCCCAGAAATAAGCACCTTTCCCGCGTTCCATTGCAACAGGGGAACCGCCTCCAACTGCTTTAAAAGAGCGAGAAGGACTATTAACACCACCAACGATATGTTCTAACGCTTCTTTATGTAATGCTTCTGATTTCGTGAAATTCACTACAATTCATCTCCTTACAAAAATCTATGTATTATTCTAACATGTTTTTCGAAAAGACGTATTGTTTGTGATAGAAGGAGCAGTTGGGTAAACTATTCGTTGTGACATTTAGGAAGGGGGTCCGATTATGAAATCGGTAATTGAGGTACAAGGGTTACGTAAAGAGTTTACAGCTTATTCAAGTCGTCCGGGCTTAAAGGGTGCGTTTCGCGATTTATTAAATCGTAATTATAAAATAGTGCCAGCAGTAAATGATGTTTCTTTTACTATAAAGCAAGGTGAAATGGTTGGTTATATTGGTGAGAATGGTGCTGGTAAATCAACGACGATTAAAATGCTTACAGGGATTTTGACTCCGACATCAGGACAAATTACAGTGAACGGAATGAATCCACACAAACAGAGAGAAGAATTTGTAAGAACAATCGGTGTTGTGTTTGGGCAGCGTTCGCAGCTTTGGTGGGATATCGCAGTGCAAGAATCATTTCGTTTATTGAAGAAAGTGTACGGTGTATCAGACGCTCAGTATAAGGAACATATGGAACATGTTATTGAAACGTTAGATATCGGTCCTTTATTAGATAAACCGGTACGGAAATTATCTCTTGGTCAAAGAATGCGTTGTGAATTAGCAGCGGCGTTAATTCATAATCCGCCGTTATTATTTTTAGATGAACCAACAATTGGACTAGATGTTCTTGTGAAATTGAAAATACGAGAATTCTTAAAAGAGATGAATGAACGTTATAAAACAACAATTTTATTAACGACACATGACATTACTGATATTGAAGCTTTATGTGAACGCGTCATCATGCTTGATGAAGGAAATATTATGTATGACGGATCTTTAGATAATCTTCGTACACAGTGGGGAGTAGAGAAGGAAATACATTTTCAATTTGTTGCCCCAGTTTCATACCAGGAGTTATCAATGGTTATGCCAGATAGTCATGTTGTTTGGTCAAAAGCGAAAGAAGAAAACGCATGGGTTGCAAAAATACCGAATGAAGAAGTTATCATTTCTATGTTGATTTCTAAAGTAGTACAAGCCTTTCAAATTAAAGATTTGAAAATTAACGAAGTGTCTACAGAGGAAATTATTCGTAACATTTATGAAGAAGGTATTATGCATGGGTAAGTATATTGAAATGATTCGGATTCGTTTTTTAATGATGCTTGCTTATCGTACAAATTATTACAGCGGGATTTTAATTTATACGATTAACATTGGTGCTTATTATTTTTTATGGCAAGCAATTTATAGCGGGAAAGAGAATATTGAAAGTTTATCTATTTCGCAAATGACTACGTATATTGCGATCGCATGGATGGCACGCGCTTTTTATTTCAATAATATAGATAGAGAAATTGCGATGGAAATTCAAGAAGGACGTGTGGCGGTAGAACTAATTCGTCCATATAACTATTTAGGTATGAAAGTTATGCAAGGGCTTGGAGAAGGGATATTCCGTTTTGCTTTCTTTTCAATTCCGGGTATGGTTATTGTTACGTTATTATTTTCATTACAAATTACAACGAATTTTCAAACGTGGTTATATTTCTTCTTATCTTTAATATTTAGTTTTATCATTAATACACAAATAAATTTAATGACAGGAATGCTTACATTCTTCTTATTTAATAATAGTGGAATTATGTATGCGAAACGTGTTGTTATCGATTTATTTTCTGGTTTATTATTACCGATTAGTTTTTATCCGTTATGGGCCCAAAAAGCAATGGTGTTTTTACCGTTTCAAGCAATTAGTTATATTCCGAGTATGATTTTCTCTGAAGGTATACAAGGAAGTAAGTTATATGAAGCTTTATTATTTCAAATGATTTGGGCAATTATACTTATTATTCCAATTGTACTGATGTGGAAAACGGCGAGAAAACGTCTAATCGTACAAGGGGGATGACGAGATGATATATATAAAATTATTTTTGCAATATGCAAGTCAATATATAAAAACAAAATTGGAGTATCGTGGCGATTTTATCGTCGGATTACTTTCAGATTTATCACTACAAGCTGTTAATTTAATCTTCATTCTCGTTGTGTTTGGGCATACTCAAGCACTAAAAGGGTGGAGCCGAGAAGAAGTAATCTTTATCTATGGGTTCTTTTTAGTACCGTTTGCCATTTTTTCAGCTTTCTTTAATATATGGGACTTTAATGATCGTTACATTATTAAAGGAGAAATGGACCGTATATTAACGAGACCGATTCATAGTTTATTTCAAATTATATTAGAAAGAATGGAACTTGAATCTTTAATTGGAGCTATTACGGGGATTATTGTGATGGGTTATGCAGCAATGGAGCTGCAATTATCTTTTTACTGGTATGATTTCTTCTTATTCCTACTTATGGCAGGGGGAGGGGCACTTGTGTACGGCGGGATATTTGTTACGCTTGCAAGTCTTGGCTTTTGGTCGGATGCGAAAAGTTCCATTATGCCGCTTATGTATAACATAGGGAATTATGGACGCTATCCTGTTGATATTTATAACCGTGTTATTCGCTTTGTTTTAACGTTTGTTTTACCGTTTGCATTTGTTGGGGTATATCCAGCAGCATACTTTTTAAGAAAAACAGAGTGGAATAGCTATGCTTTCGCAACGCCAATTGTTGGTGTTATCTGTTTTACTATTGCAATTACCCTCTGGAATCAAGGGGTTAAACGATATCGTGGTGCAGGAAATTAATTATAGAAGCTTGTTCGTTTCTAAGGGATAAATCAGCTATAGTCCTCATACATATAAAATGAGGTGGAGGACATGTTATGGGGATTTATTCTATTAATTGCAGCAATCGCTATTTTGAGAAGTGTCCAATTATTATGGAGTTCATATTCAAATTCCAATCGTTTCTTTTCGCTGTACAATTTAGCTACGTTGTTTTTGATTTATACAACGGTACTGATTGCGTTTGGATTAAGTTATGTTGTGCTAGAGGAAATGGGTTTTGCAGTTTTGAAAGAAGATGGGGATAGGCTAAGTGCTCATTCCTTTCAGCTCGTTGAAATATGTTTATATTTTAGCGCGGTTACTTTATTGTCCGTTGGATACGGTGATATCGCTCCGATTGGAATCGGAAGATGGATTGCAATTGGAGAAGCGCTAATTGGATATACATTACCGTTTGCCTTTGTGGTAAGGACTGTAATGGACAATGAAAAATAAGGTAGCATTTGTTATAGTAATAGAAAAGAAAAGGAGTGATAACAATGATCACAGTAGGAGAAATAGCGCCGGAATTTACATTAGAGGGAAGTACCGGAGAACAAATTCGCTTAGCTGACTTCCGAGGTAAAAATGTAGTTTTATATTTTTATCCGAAAGATATGACTCCAGGCTGTACAACTGAAGCATGTGATTTTCGTGATGCATATGGATTATTCCAAGAGAAGGACACGGTCATCCTTGGTGTAAGTCCTGATTCGGTGAACAGACATATGAAATTCATAGAGAAGCATGAGCTTCCATTTGTACTTTTAGTAGATGAAGATCATAAAGTAGCAGAATTGTACGATGTTTGGAAGTTGAAAAAGAACTTTGGAAAAGAGTACATGGGAATCGAGCGTTCTACATTCCTTATCAATAAAGATGGTGAACTTGTAAAAGAATGGCGTAAAGTGAAAGTGAAAGGACATATTGAAGACGTTCTTTCTTATATAAAGTGAAACTTTAATCAGTGGGGGTGTCTATCCACACTGATTATTAGCCCGCACCAATTGGGCTTTTACGGGCAGTTGATATCCCGCCTAACTCCTTCGTATTTGCGGAATTTTGAAGTGGGAGTCTTACTGCCCGCAAATAGCGGGATAAAATAATCTATATTAATGTGGAGAAAAAATATATATGTAAGGCATGCGTCTATACATATTTTCTTGTGATACATAAAGTGAAAGTGTAGGGCATACCTCCTCAGATGATAGTATTCCAAGTGCGATTATGTCGCACTTTTTTCTATGTAAATGTATAGGAACTGGGGGAAGGTACATAAGAATAAGGCTATATACAAAAATAAACCACATACTTATAGTAGAAATATTGACGATTTATAAGAAAAAGAGTACACTCTTTATAAGAATTATAAAATAATAATCCGTATAGAATCGGGGTGCATGACGGTGGTCAAAGAAGAATTAAAAGAAGCGCTAGAAATGCTGAAAAATACGGGTGTACGCATTACTCCACAGCGTCATGCTATTTTAGAGTACCTTGTGGAATCTATGACGCACCCAACAGCGGATGACATTTATAAAGCATTAGAAGGTAAGTTTCCAAATATGAGTGTTGCAACTGTCTATAATAACTTACGTGTGTTTAAAGAAGTTGGACTTGTAAAGGAATTAACTTATGGGGATGCTTCAAGTAGATTTGATTATGTTACAAGTCAACATTATCATGTGATTTGCGAAAAATGTGGTAAGATTGTTGATTTTCCTTATGGAGGTTTGGAACAGCTTGAAGAGGAAGCTGCGAAAACGACAGGTTTCGTTATTAATAGTCATCGCTTAGAAATTTATGGCGTTTGTCCAGAGTGTCATAAGGCGTAATATATAATAAAGAAAGAGGG
>NZ_JBALMG010000006.1:62667-63464 GCF_036963225.1 Bacillus sp. JJ783
CCCTCTTTCTTTATTATATGGGGATGAAAAAATACTAAAGTGAAAGTACGTGTTATCCTTTATAGCTTTTTTTATTGTAATTCTCATTAAATTCTTTTCCTTCTAAACTCGGATCGAGTGTTAAAGGTTGGTTGCAATGCATACATGCGTCGACACGACCAAGCATTTTTGTTGGCTTATCGCAGCTTGGACAAATAATTTGTACAGTCTTAGTAGATAACATACCAATCCAAAAGTAAACGACAGTACTAGCGATAACAGCTAAAAAGCCAACCATCATAAATGTTGTCATAATAATAATGTTGTCACGGAAAAAGACTCCTAAGTATGCAATGAAGAGGCCGATAAATACTAAACTTAATGCAAAGGTTCGGATTTTATTAATTTTGTTCGAATATTTAATACCCATTCCCACCACACTCCTATAGGAATAATATAACACACAATTTAGAATATTTTATGAAAGTGAAGGCGATGATTAAATTTATCACTTATTAAAGAACAGTAGTGCTTTCTTTTAAGATGCAATACAGAAAGAGATTAGGTGGAAGAAGCATGTCTATAAAAGAGGAGTAGTAATTTTTTCTATAGTTAATTTAGCTTTTTAACGGGATGTGAAATTTTTTTAGAAAAAGTATTGACCCTATATATACTGCGTGATATATTAATAAACGTCGCTGATGCGGAAACGCAGAAAACGACAAAAAAGAAATTTAAAAAACTTAGTTGACATCGAAAAACGAAGATGTTAACATAAGGAAGTCGCAATTGAGCGGCGAAGTAGTTCTTTGAAAACT